>NZ_JBHVEG010000020.1:0-58838 GCF_042802395.1 Promicromonospora sp. NPDC057488 | reverse complement strand
GCGCAAAGCGAAGAAACTTAGGCCTCGAAGGGGATGGGGTGATCAGCGGATCGCGGTCAGGGGAGCTCCCGGCGGACGACCTTGCCCGTCGGGTTGCGGGGGAGCTCGTCCAGGAAGTGGATGTCGCGGGGGAGCGAGAAGCGCGGGAGCTCCGCCCGGAGCTGGTCCAGCAGGGCCTCCGCGGTGAGCGTCGCGCCCTCGCGCAGCACCACGTACGCCGCGAACCGGTGGCCGAACCGCTCGTCGGGCACGCCGAACACCGCGACGTCCGCGACCTCGGGCTGGGCCGTGATCGCGTCCTCCACCGGGCGCGGGAACACGTTCTCGCCGCCCGAGACGATCATGTCGTCGGCGCGGCCCAGCACGTAGAGCCGTCCCTCGGCGTCGAGCCGGCCGCGGTCGCCCGTGGCCATCAGGTCGCCGAACATCGGCTTGCCCGTGCCGTTCGTGTACCCCTCGAACAGCATGCCGTTGCCCACGCAGATCTGGCCGACGTCGCCCTGCGGGACCGGCCGGCCGGCGTCGTCCAGGATGCCGATGCGGGTGCCGAGCGGTGGCCGCCCCGCCGTCGTCGGCTCCGCTGCCAGGTCCTCGGGCGTGGAGATAGAGGCCCACGAGGCCTCGGTCGAGCCGTACAGGCCGTAGAGCACCGGGCCGAACTCGTCGAGGAACTGCGTGATCCGCTCGGCGGGCATGGCCGAGCCGGAGTAGGCGACGACGCGCAGCGACGACGTGTCGTAGCGGGCCTTGACCGCCGCGGGCAGGTCGAGGATGCGCTGCAGCATGACCGGGACCGCGATCAGGGCCGTCACCCGGTGCTCGGCGATCATGCGGAGGGTCGTCTCGGGGTCGAAGCGCCGGGGCAGCACCAGCTCGGCGTGCAGCGCCATGCCGAGCTGCAGCGCCGCGAGCCCCCAGGTGTGGAAGATCGGCGTGGAGATCATCATCCGGTCGCCGGCCCGCAGCGGGATGACGGACAGCAGCGACGCCGCCTCGCTCAGCCCGTGCGGCTGCGGGCGGCGCGCGCCCTTCGGGGTGCTCGTGGTGCCCGAGGTCATGACGACGGTGCGGCCGGGCCGCTCCGGGATCGGCACCCGGGCGGGGTCGCCGGACGCGACCAGCTCGGCCAGGCCGGAGGCGCCGTCGTCGGCCCAGGTGGTGTGCACGCCCAGGCCGGAGGGCGGGTCGGGGCCCTGGTCCAGGAACTCCTGGTCGGCGAGCAGCAGCACCGGGTGCTGCTCGGCGACGACGGCGGAGACCTGCGCGGGGGAGAGGCCGGAGTTGAGCAGCAGCGTGGTCGCGCCGAGCTTCGCCAGCGCGACCATGGCCTCGATCAGGCCGCCGTGGTTGCGGCACAGCACGGCGACGGGGGACCCGACGCCGACGCCGCGGTCCCGCAGGGCGTTGGCCAGGCGGTTCGCGCGCTCGTCGAGCTCGCGGAAGGTCGCGGTGCGCTGCTCGTCCGCGAACGCGGTCTGGTGCGGGGCGCGGACGGTGCTGGCGCGGTAGCCGCCGGCGATCGACGGACCCCACGTGACGAGCTGCCAGACGGCGCCCACGTCGCGGTGCACGCGCAGGCCCGGCGCCAGCACGCCCGAGCGGACGAGGTAGAAGCCCTGGTTGAGCAGGTTCTCCTTGCGGTCGACCTGCGCGAGGCCGCCGGCGCGGCCCTCCTCGGCACTGGTGGTCAGCACGTCGCCCCCCTTGGCTCGCCACTATTGCACCCGCATTCAATAGTACGGAGATGTGTGGAGGCAACCCCCGGCCGTCGGCCGGGGGTTGCGGCGCCCGTCTCCTTCGAAGCCTAGGTTTCTTCGCTCTGGCGCGGCCGAAAGCGAAGAAACTTAGACCTCGAAAGAGGCGAGCGCGACCGCCAGCGCCCCCAGCGCCTTGAGCGTCTCCTCCGCGGCCTGCTCGTCGTAGCCGCGCGTGCACACCGCGACCACCAGGGCGTCCGGACCCGGCTCGCCCACGAAGGCGACGTCGTGCCGGATCCCGTCCACCCAGCCGGACTTCGAGCCGAAGGGGACACCGCCGGGGACGGCGGCGGTGAGCTGCCGGTCGGTCTGACGGCCGAGCAGCTCGCACATCCAGGCGGTCCGCTCCGGGCTCGCGAGCGCGCCCGTGACCAGCGCGGACATCAGCAGACACAGGTCGGCCGCAGTCGTGGTGTGCGACGCGCCCGCCTTCTCGGCGGCCAGGTCCGAGTACTTGCGGCCGAAGATCGACCGGGTGGCACCGGCGTCGGCCAGCACCTGGTTCACGGCGGGGATGCCCACGCGCTCGACCACCATGTTGGTCGCCTCGTTGGACGACACCGTGACCATCCGGTCGACGACGTCGCCCAGCGGCATCGGCGTGCCGTCGGGCGGCAGGCCGTCGTCGACGTCGTCCGGCTCGATCGTGTACTCGCCCGCGCCGGGCACCTGCGACGTGAAGGTGCGGGTCGCGACGCACGTGTCGTCGAGACGGACCGTGCCGGCGTCGAGCGCTCGCGCGGCCGCCACCAGCACCGCGAGCTTCACGGTGGAGGCGGCGTAGAGGTCCAGGTCGTCCTGCCGCGCGGCCAGCACCTCGCCCGAGGCTCGTGCCACCCGGTACGCCACCACCGGCACCCCGTCGCTGTGCGTCCCTGTCGAGACCATGTGCGTGCTCGTCCTCTCGTCGTTACTTCGCCGTCGCGTGCACGACGTCGGACCAGGCGCGCACCAGCGCGCTCGACTGCGCCTCGTTCTCGGCCGCGTGCAGCAGGGCCGCCTCGGCCAGCACCGCCCGGTCGATGCCCTGCTCCGAGAGCGCGGCCTCGTCCCAGGTCGCGATCCGCTCCGGTCGCGCCTCGGGATGGAACTGCAGGCCCCAGGCCGCCTCGCCCACGCGGAACGCCTGGTTGCGGCAGGCGTCGCTGGTCACCAGCAGCGTCGCCGACGGCGGCAGCGCCGTCACCGAGTCCTCGTGGTTCTCGATCATCCACAGCGGGCCGTCCGGCCCGCCGGACAGGCCGCGAATGCCCGGCAGGTCGCCGAAGACCGGGTCGTCCGCGGCGGCGGGCAGCACCGTGAGCGCGCACATGCCGCGCTCCGTCTCGCCCGACCGCGCCGTGACGCCGCCGCCCGTGACGTGCGCCAGGAGCTGCCCGCCGAGGCACAGCCCGAGCAGCGGCACGCCGTCGGCCAGCGCCTGGTTGGTCAGCGCACGCTCGCGGGCCAGGAACGGGTGCCCGGCGTCGTCGTCCGGCATGAAACCGCCGCCCAGCAGGACCACGCCCCCGAACCCGTCGAGGGTCTCGGGGAGCTCCGCGGCCGGCGTGAGCACCGGGTCGAGCCCGGCCTCGGGGAGCCACTGCTCCAGGCGGCCCATCGAGCTGGTCGACGAGTTCAGCACCACCAGGACGCGCGTCATGCGCCGGTCCCGGGGGCGGTGAGCTCGCGCGCGAAGTGGCAGGCGGTGACGTGGTCCGGCGCGGCACCCCGGGTGACCAGGGCGGGCACCTCCGTCTCGCACACGGACGGGACGAGGCGCAGGCCCGGATGCGGGACGACGCCGTCCGCGCGGTCCGCCCCGGCGCCGTCCGCCGACGACGCGGCGGCCCCGTCCCGCGCCTCGGGCAGGGTCGGCGCGAGCCAGCAGCGCGTGTGGAACGGGCAGCCGGACGGCGGGTCGACCGGGGAGGGCGGGTCGCCCTCCAGCACGATCCCGCCGACGCCGGGGCGTTTTTCGCGGGTCGGGCCGGCGTTGGTCGAGCTTGTCGAGACCGGGGTCCCGACAAGCTCGACCGACGCGCGGGCAGGATGCCCGAGCGAAGCGGTCAGTCCTCCGAGGAGGCCGACGGCGCCGCCAGGCCCGCCGTGATCAGGTCCATCACGGAGGAGTCGGCCAGCGTGGTCGCGTCGCCGACGGCGCGGTCCTCGGCGACGTCGCGCAGCAGGCGGCGCATGATCTTGCCCGACCGGGTCTTGGGCAGCTCCGGTACCACGAGGATCTTCTTCGGCTTGGCGATCGGACCGATCTCCTTGCCGACGTGGTCGCGCAACTCCTTCTGCACCTCGGCGGCGCCCTCCGGCGTGGAGGCCCGGCCGGCGTGGCTGCCGCGCAGGATCACGAACGCGACGACGGCCTGGCCGGTGGTCTCGTCCGCGGCGCCGACGACGGCGGCCTCCGCCACGATCTCGTGCGACACGAGCGCCGACTCGATCTCGGTGGTGGACAGCCGGTGCCCGGACACGTTCATCACGTCGTCCACGCGGCCGAGCAGCCAGATGTCGCCGTCCTCGTCCTTCTTGGCGCCGTCACCGGCGAAGTAGAGGCCGTCGAACCGGGACCAGTACGTCTCCTTGTAGCGCTCCAGGTCGCCCCAGATGCCGCGGAGCATGGACGGCCACGGCTCGGAGAGCACGAGGTAGCCGCCCCCGCCGTCGGGCACGGGCTTGGCCTCGTCGTCGACCACGGTCGCGGCGATGCCGGGCAGCGCGACCTGTGCCGATCCGGGCTTGGTCGCGGTGACGCCCGGGAGCGGGCTGATCATGATGGCGCCGGTCTCGGTCTGCCACCACGTGTCGACGATCGGGGCCTTGTCGCCACCGATCACGCGGCGGTACCACATCCACGCCTCGGGGTTGATGGGCTCGCCCACCGAGCCGAGCACGCGCAGCGAGGAGAGGTCGAACCCGCCCGGGATGTCGTCGCCCCACTTCATGCAGGTGCGGATCGCGGTGGGGGCGGTGTACAGGATCGAGACCTTGTACTTCTCGATGAGCTCCCACCAGCGGCCGCGGTGCGGGGTGTCGGGCGTGCCCTCGTACAGCACCTGCGTGGCGCCGTTCACGAGCGGCCCGTAGACCACGTAGGAGTGGCCGGTGACCCAGCCGACGTCGGCGGTGCACCAGTAGACGTCGGTCTCCGGCTTGAGGTCGAACACGTTCTTGTGCGTGTACGCGGCCTGCGTGAGGTAGCCGCCGGTGGTGTGCAGGATGCCCTTCGGCTTCCCGGTGGTGCCGCTGGTGTACAGGATGAACAGCGGGTGCTCCGCCTCGACCGCAACGGGCTCGTGCTGGTCGGAGGCGGCGGCGAGGGCCTCGTGCCACCACACGTCCCGGCCCTCGACCCACTCGACGTCCTGCTCGGTGCGCTGCACGACGAGCACGTTGCGGACCGTCGTGGGCTCGGCGCCCTCCTTCGGGGCGAGCGCCTCGTCGACGGCCGGCTTGAGGGCGGACGGCGCGCCACGGCGGTAGCCGCCGTCGGCCGTGATGACCAGGGTGGCCTCGGCGTCGGCGATCCGGCTGCGCAGCGCGTCGGCGGAGAAGCCGCCGAAGACGACGGAGTGCGCGGCGCCGATGCGGGCACAGGCCAGCATGGCGACGACCGACTCGACGAGCATGGGCAGGTAGATGACCACGCGGTCGCCGGTCTGCACGCCCAGGGCGGTGAGCGCGTTGGCCGCGCGGGACACCTCCTGCTGCAGGTCGGCGTACGTGACCGTGCGGGTGTCGCCCGGCTCGCCCTCGAAGTGGATGGCGACCCGGTCGCCGTTCCCGGCCTCGACGTGCCGGTCCACCGCGTTGTACGCGGCGTTGAGCGTGCCGTCGGCGAACCAGCGCGCGACGGGGGCACCGCTCCAGTCAAGGGTCTCGGTGAACGGCTTCTTCCAGGTCACGAGCTCCCGGGCCTGCGCGGCCCAGAACTCCAGGCGGTCGGCCGACGCCTTCTCGTACAGGTCGGCCTGTGCGTTCGCCTGAGCCGCGAACTCCGCGCTGGGCGGGAAGCTCCGGGTCTCGTGCAGAAGGTTCTCGAGGCTGGGGCTGGCTGCCGAGCCCGTCGTCGGGTTGGTGTCTGTCACGGTGACCTCCGGTGCGCGTCTTCGCGTTCGTTCGGGCAGGTGCTTGGGGCTGCCTTGACGTTCTCTCTGGTCGGTGAGTGTAGTCCCGGACGGTGACACCCCTCACAAATGGGTGTCACTTCCTGAGACGTCGGTCGGCAGCCCCGGAATGGGGCGCCCAGCGGCCACGTTGGGGGCTGACGTGAGCCTCCTCTTCGAACCCGTCGCCCTCCGCGGCCTCTCCCTGCCCAACCGCGCCTGGCTGGCGCCGATGTGCGAGTACTCGGCGGACGACGGCCTGCCGAACGACTGGCACCTCGTGCATCTCGGCGCGCGTGCCGCCGGTGGGTTCGGGCTGCTGCTGACCGAGGCGACCGCCGTCGTCGCCGAGGGGCGCATCTCGCCGCAGGACACGGGCATCTGGAACGACGAGCAGACGGCTGCCTGGAAGCGGATCGTGGACTTCGTGCATGCGCGCGGGGCGAAGATCGGCATCCAGCTCGCGCACGCGGGGCGCAAGGCGTCGACCTTCCGGCCGTGGGCCGTGGAGCAGGGCAGCGTGCCCTTCGCCGACGGCGGCTGGGCGACCGTCGGGCCGTCCGCGGTCCCGTACCCGGGATTCGAGATCCCCGCGGAGATGACCCCCGAGCAGGTGGCGGACGTGCCCGAGCACTTCGCGGCCGCCACGCGCCGAGCGCGCGAGGCCGGGTTCGACACGGTCGAGGTGCACGCGGCCCACGGTTACCTGCTGCACCAGTTCCTGTCGCCCGTCGCCAACTCGCGGACCGACGAGTACGGCGGGTCGCCCGAGGCGCGCTCGCGGCTCGTCGAGGAGACGGTGGGCGCCGTACGTGCCGCCTGGCCCGAGGACCTGCCCGTGCTGGTGCGGCTGTCCGCGACCGACTGGCTGGACGAGGGCCTCGGGGTGGACGACGTCGCCGCCGTCGCCAAGCGGCTCGGCCCGCTCGGCGCGGACCTGATCGACGTGTCGACCGGCGGGGTGGCGCCCGCGTCGATCGCCGTCGGACCGGGGTACCAGGTGCCGTACGCGCGCCGGGTGCGCGAGGTGTCCGGGCTGCCGGTCAGTGCGGTGGGCCTCATCAGCGACCCGGTCCAGGCCGAGCAGATCCTTGTGGAGGGCTCGGCGGACGCCGTCATGATCGGCCGGGAGGCGCTGCGCGACCCGCACTGGCCGCTGCGGGCGGCGCACACGCTGCGCGAGGAGATCGGGACGGTTCCCGTGGACGCCGGCGTGGGGGTGCAGCCGCAGTACTCGCGGGCGCGGTGGCGGTGATGTGCTGAGGGCTGCGGGGCGGGGGTGCTGGTACGCGGGTGCTCGGGTTTTGCGGCGCGGGAGCTGATGTTCTGGGCCGTGCCGTGCTGTGCCCAATTTTGCGCGGGTTTTGCGGCGCCGGATTTGTGGGCCGGGAGAGCGGTGAGTTCGGCTCGGCGGTGAGCGGGAATCACGGCTGACGGCGTTTCGACGCCTGGAGAATGCTGGGCGTGGTGATTCTTTTCCGGCCGGCGTGCATTCCGCGAAACGATTCGCCGTGCGGCCGGGCTCCTCGCATTTTCCGTTCGCGATCCGGAAGTGCGAGGGCCCGGCCACTGCGGTGGCGAGATCTCGGCCTACGAGCACGGAATCCGGGAGCATCCTCAAGCCGGGTTCCGCTCTCACCAGCTGGACGGGGTTGACCGTGCACGTCGCTCGCTGTCGATCGGGCTGACGCCTTCTCGACCCAGGGCACGGTCCCTGCCGCCCTGAATACTTGCTGTGAACACAATCACACTGCCTACTCGTCACAAAAGCAACCTGAGCGCGCTGATCTTCACAATTGCCAATTCCTGTCATGCGCACAATTCCCGGGGAAAATCTTCGGCCTTACCGATCCTTGACCTGATGCGGTCCGGGTGGGCGGTGGGGTGCGGTTTGCGGATTGGCTTGTTGGTGCGGATGTGCGGGGCTCAGAGGTGTCGCAGGTACTGGCGGCAGACGTGCACGCGAGCGAACCGTGCGCGCATCTCAGCCTCACGAACGATGTCCGCGTGCAGGAAGGCGATCACCGGCGCCGAGAGCCCGTCCGGCGTCGTGAAGCCGTCCGCCGGCTCGTCGCCGTGCTTGTACACGTGCAGGTAGCGGAAGTTCTCGACGAATCCCGATCCGAGGTACCAGGCGTTCGCGGCCTGGTCCTCGCGGGTCCAGGCGTCGAGGACGGTTGCCCCCGCCTCCCGGACCTGCGTGAGGGCGGCGTCAAGGAGCGCCGTCGCGATGCCCTGGCGGGCGTGGTCGGGGTGGACGGCGACGGTGTCGATCGTCGCGGCAGGACCATCGATCTCGATGTCGAGCAGGCCGGCGATCGTCCCGTCGTCGGCCTCTGCCACCACGCTGACGGCGGGGAGGTCGAAGGCGGTGCGGCTCGGCTTCACGTCGTCGTAGTACTGCGTGCTCAGGAAGGACAGCACGCGGCAGCGGAGCCAGCCCGGCTCGTCCGCGGGCAGGTAGGGGCGCACTGAGAAGGTCATGGTTCACCGATCGTCGAAGGGCAGGACGGAGCGGTGCGCTCGGCGGCGCACGGCGGGTCTCGCGCTCAGTTCGACGACATAGGACCGAGGATGCCGGATGGCGTCGGCGTCGGTCGACGGATTACTTGCGGCGTCAGGCCGAGCGGCGCCGCGAGCGGCGTCGGGCCGCCCGCCAGACCAGCCACACGGTGACGCCCACCGCGACGGTGCCCACGACCGCGAGGAGCGGGAGCGGCTCGATGCGGGGGCGCAGCGCGATCGGGCGGGTGAACGCGAGCACGCCCCAGCCGGACTGCGCGGCCCGGCGCTTCAGGACCCGGTCCGGGTTGACCACGAAGGCGTGGCCGACCGCCGCCAGCATCGGGGCGTCAGTGATGGAGTCCGAGTAGGCGAAGCTCTGCGCCAGGTCGTACCCCTCGCTCACGGCGAGCCGCCGGACGCCCACCGCCTTGTTGTCGCCGTAGTTGTAGAAGTCGATCTCGCCGGTGAAGCGACCGTCCTCGACCGTCATCTGCGTGGACAGCACGTGGTCCGCGCCGAGCACGGCCGCGATGGGCTCCACCAGCACCGCGGCGGACGCCGAGACCACCACGACGTCCCGACCTGCCGCGTGGTGCTCCTCGATGAGCTCCACTGCCTCGGCGTAGACGTAGGGGTCGATGAGCTCGTGCACGGTCTGGGTGACGATCTGCCGGACCTTCTCCACGTCCCAGCCGGTCACGAGGGACGACAGGTGCGCGCGCATCCGCTCGGTCTGGTCCGCGTCGGCGTTGCCGATCATGAAGACGAAGTGGGCGTAGGCGCTGCGCAGCACGTCGGCGCGCGAGAGCAGCCCGCCCGCCAGGAACGGCCTCGAGAACGCCGCCGACGAGCTCGTGGCGATGATCGTCTTGTCGAGGTCGAAGAACGCGGCGGTACGCGGGGCGTGCGACAGCGGTCGAGAAGCGGTCTGGGGCACCTGCTCGGTCACGCGACGAGCCTAGCGGGGGCGGTCCATCGAAGTGGCCTCCTGATCGAGTGTTCGCCCAACTGGATGAAACTCGTCCGGCCGGACGGCAGACCCTCCGCACGGCGGGACGGGCCGACGAGCCCGACCACAGGCACCAGTTCTCGCCGTTCGTGCACAGCCGCCTCGAAGTGGTCGGCGAGACACGGGTCCCAGCGCCCAACCTGATCGCGGAAGCCGGGTGAGTGCCCGGAACAGGGTCGGGCGGAGGAGGCGCGATGGTCAGCACGATGGGTGGTGTCCGGCCGGAACCGGGTCGAGTGATCGGTGTGGTCGGGGCGTGCGGCGGCGCGGGCGCGTCGGTGGTCGCCGCCTGCGTGGCGCACGGTCTGCGCCGCGGCGGGGAGCGGGCCACGCTCGTGGATCTCGACGCGCACGGTCCAGGGACGGACCTGCTGCTCGGGTCCGACGGCGTCCGTGGCGCGCGCTGGCCGGACCTCGTCGAGGCGCGTGGTGAGGTCGACGGGGTCGGGGTGGTCGCGGCGCTGCCCCGCTGGGGTGCGGTGCCCGTGCTGAGCGCGACTGCGTCCGGCACGCCGCCCGACGACGACGTGGTGCTGGGCGTCTGCCGCGGGCTGGTGCGTGCGGGCGAGACGCTCGTGCTCGACCTGCCGCGCCCCGGGGCCTGGGGGAGCACGACCCGGCGGGACAGTGTGTCCGGGCCGGACGACGGGCCCGAGCCCGGTGGCGGACTGGCGGTGCGCGCCCTGCTCGCGGCCTGCGAGACGGCGCTGCTCGTCGTGCCGCTCACCCTGCCCGCGACCGTCGGGGCGCAGCGGGTCCGGGACGCGCTGCGCGGGGCCGGCGCGACCGACCTGCGGGTGGTCGCCCGCGGTCCCGCGCCCGGAGCTGTCCACCAGGACGACGTCGGCGCAGCCCTCGGGCTGCCGGTCGCCGGGGCGGTGGGCCGCGACACCGGGCTGGCCCGGGCGATCGACCGTGGAGAGGGTCCCGCGCTGTCGGGCCGGACCGTGCTCGGCCGCTTCGCGCACGACCTGGCGGCCGCGCTGTGAGCGGCGGCGTTGTGCATGACGGTGTCGTGCACGGCCGCGCGGTGGAGGCGTCCCTGCTGGACGACGTCCGTGCGCGGCTGGCGACCGGTCGCACCGGCGCGGGCGCCGCCGTGCGCGACGCGGTCCGGCACTCCGGGCGGGTGCTCGGGTCCGACGCGCTGCGCGACCTGGAGCGGTCCGCGCGGGCCGAGCTCACCGGCGCCGGCCTGCTTCAACCGCTGCTCGACGCAGCCGACGTGACCGACGTGCTCGTCAACGGCCCGCGCGACGTGTGGGTTGAGCGGGGCGCGGGGCTGGAGCGGGTCGCGCTCGGCCTGGGCTCAGCCGCCGACGTACGGGCGCTTGCCGTCCGCCTGGCCACGCTGGGTGGGCAGCGCCTCGACGACGCCTGCCCGACCGTGGACGCGCGGCTGCCTGACGGCACCCGGCTGCACGCCGTGCTGGAGCCCCTCGCGGAGTCCGGCGCGCTGATCTCGCTCCGCGTGCTGCGCACCCGCGCGTTCACGATCGACGAGCTCGTGGCCGGCGGCGCCCTGCCACGGCAGTGGGCCGGACTCCTGCGGGCGCTCGTGCGGAGGCGGGCGAACGTGCTGATCAGCGGCGGTACGGGCAGCGGCAAGACGACGCTGCTCGCCGCCCTGCTCTCCCTGGTGCCCGACGACGAACGAGTGGTGACCGTCGAGGAGGCACGAGAGCTGCGACCCGCGCACCCGCACGTGGTGCACCTGGCCGCCCGGCGCGCCAACGTCGAGGGCGCGGGGGCGGTCGACCTCGCCGACCTGGTGCGGAACGCCCTGCGCATGCGGCCCGACCGGATCGTGCTCGGCGAGTGCCGCGGCGCTGAGGTCCGCGAGGTCCTGATGGCGATGAACACCGGGCACGACGGCGGTTTCGCGACCCTGCACGCCAACGCCGTCGCCGTGGTGCCCGCGCGGCTGGAGGCGCTCGCGGGCCTGGCCGGGATGACCCGGGAGGCGGTCGCCGCGCAGGCCGCGGGCGCCCTGGACGTGGTGCTGCACCTCAGGCGCAGGCAGGGCACGCGGTACCTGGCGGAGGTCGGGCTGGTGGGACGCGGCCGGGGCGGGGAGCTGGAGGTGCGCCCAGCCGCGTGGTGGGACGGCGGCGAGCGCTGCCCCACCGACCCGGCCGCGTGGAGCGAGCTGGTGGGGAGGTACGGGCCGTGGTGAGAGTCGTGGAGTCGTTCGGCGTGGGGCTGCTCGTCGCGGTCGGCCTCTGGCTGGTGCTGGAGCGCGGCGGGCGTCGGGTGGTCGAGGTGCTGGGCCGCCCGGGCGCTCGTGCCGCCGGCCTGGTCACTGATGTCCGCCCGGCCGACGTCGTGGTCCGAGTGGCTGGGGCCGATCCGGAGGCGGGTATCCGGCCCAGCCGCAGAGGAGCGGCCGGGCGGCCGGCGGGCGGGGACGTCCGGGTGGTCGTGCTGCAGGTGGTCGCGCTGCTCAAGGCGGGATCGCCACCCGGAGCGGCCTGGTCGCGGGCCGCCGGTGTGAGTGCGGACCTCGCGGGCGTGCCCGACGCCGATGCGCTCGGCCGGGTGCTCGGGGCCTGGCACGCGGAGGCGGTGGTCGCGGCCACCCGGCTCGCGCTCGACGTCGGCGCACCGCTCGGGCGGGTGCTCGAGCAGGTCGCCGGGACCCTCGTCGCGGAGGCCGAGGCGCGCGCCGAACGGGACACGGCGCTCGCGGGGCCGCGCACGACTGGCCGGCTGCTCATGTGGTTGCCGGTCGCCGGCGGCTTCCTGGGTTGGGTCCTCGGCGCCGACCCGGTCGGCACGGCGACGGACGGAGGCATCGGCACGGTCGCGGTCGGCACGGGCCTGGTGCTGCTGGTGGTCGGCCGCCTCTGGTCGGACCGGCTGGTGGCCGCGGCCCGTGGCGCCGAGCGGCCCGGCGTCGACGTTCCGGTGGTGCTGGAGCTCGTCGCAGCAGCCCTTCGGTCCGGGGCGGGCGTGCCGCGCGCGCTCCAGGCGGTCGGTGCTGCGGTTCGTGGTGCGGACGGTCCGGTGCTCGACCGGGCGGCCCACGCGCTCGTGCTCGGCTCCGCCTGGGAGCGGGCCTGGGCTCAGGCGCCGGTCGCGCTGGGTCCGATGGTCCGTGCGTTGCGCGGCGCCTGGTTGGACGGTGCCGCGCCGGGCGAGGCGCTGCGTGCTGCCGGGGCGGAGGTGCGGCACGAGCGGAGCGCGGCGACCCGTACGGCGGCCGCTCGGCTCGGTGTGCGGCTCGTGCTGCCCCTCGGCGTCTGCTACTTGCCCGCCTTCGTGCTGGTGGGTCTGGTCCCGGTGCTGCTGGCGCTGGGCATCGACCTGCTCAGGGGGTGAGCAGGCCGGGAACGAGAACTTCGGTGCGCGCGAGCGCGCCGTCGCCGTCCGCCACGCGGTGGACGGGGCCCGCAGCCGCGGGCCGTACAGGGTGCCCGCGTCCGTGCCGAGAGGCTGGACGAGGGCTGAGCAGGAGGGGAAGACATGACGATCACGACAGCGGTGGCCTGTCCCGAGCCGGATGACCGGCGGCGGACGGAGGACGACGAGCAGGGGTCGGAGAGGGGGCTGGCCACGGCCGAGTACGCGATCGCGACACTCGCCGCGGCGGCGTTCGCCGGCGCGCTGATGGCTGTCCTCAAGGGCGGTGACGTGAAGGGGATGCTCACGTCGCTCATCCAGTCGGCGCTGACGACCGGCTGACCATGACGGAACGTGAGCCGGAACGCGGCACCGTCACGGCCGAGCTGGCCATCGGTCTGCCGGTCGTCGTCCTCGTGCTCGTCGCCGTGCTCACCCTCGCGGCCGCGTCCACGGCGCAGATGCGCGCCATGGACGCGGCCCGCGCGGGGGCGCGGGCGGTGGCGATCGGTGAGCAGGCGTCCGCGGTGGCGGCGACCGTCGCCCGGGTGGGCGGGTCCGAGGCCCGGATGTCGCTGGACCACGAGGGCGAGTGGGTGCGGGTGACCGTCACGCGGCCGGTCTCGGGCGGTTGGGTGACCGGGCCGCTGCGGGCCACGGGGAAGGCGACGGCATGGGTCGAGCCATGAGGCGGCGGCAGCGCGGTCTCGGACGGGCGGAGGATGTGCCGCCCGGGCCAGAGAAGGGCACCGACTCCGAGAGCGGCGCCGGCACCGTCCTGGTGCTGGGGATCGTCGCCGCGATCCTGCTGCTCGCGGTCGGCATCGCGGCGCTCGGGGCGGCCCAGAACGCCCGCGGTGCCGTGCAGGCGGCAGCGGACCTCGGGGCGCTCGCCGGTGCGACCGCGCTGCGCGACGGGTTCGACCCCTGCGGTACGGCGGGCGCCGCCGTGACGCGCAACGGCGCCGAGCTCTCGTCGTGCGAGGTGCGCGACGGCGGCGTCGTGCGGGTCGCCGCGACGCGTGCGGCGGTCGGCCCGGCGGGGGTGCTCGGGAGCGCGCGTGCCACCGCGCGGGCCGGTCCGCGGGAGTCTGGATCGAGGGAGTCCGGTCCGCGGGAGTCCGGGCCGCAGAGCGCCGGCCCGGAGGGAGCCGGGTCAGAGGACAGCACGCGATAAATGGGATGACGTGGTCCAGATACGGAATGTAGCATCACTGCTATGGCTGGTACGGAGAGTGTGATGAGTGCACGGAACGGACCTCGGCCGTCGAGCGACGTGGCGCTCGACGTGCGCGACCTACGGATGAGATACGGCACGAAGGACGTGCTCAAGGGCGTGTCCTTCACCGCGGGGCGTGGCGAGGTCGTCGCGCTGCTCGGGCCCAACGGCGCCGGCAAGACCACCACGATCGAGATCCTCGAGGGCTTCCGCATGCGGTCGGCCGGCGAGGTCCTGGTGCTCGGGCAGGACCCGGCGCACGGGGACGAGGCCTGGCGCGCGCGGCTGGGCGTCGTGCTCCAGTCGTGGCGCGACCACGGCCGGTGGCGGGTGCGGGACCTGCTCGGGTACCTCGCGCGGTTCTACGTCCCGTACTCGACACCCGAGGTGTCGCGGCCCTGGGACGTGGAAGAGCTGATCAGGGTGGTCGGCCTGGCGGAACAGGCCAACGCCAAGGTCCAGACGCTCTCGGGAGGGCAGCGGCGCCGGCTGGACGTGGCGATCGGAATCGTCGGGCGTCCGGAGCTGGTGTTCCTCGACGAGCCGACGGCGGGCTTCGACCCGCACGCCCGTCGTGAGTTCCACGACCTGGTGCACCGGCTGGCCGACTTCGAGAACACGACGGTCCTGCTCACCACGCACGACCTCGACGAGGCCGAGAAGCTCGCGGACCGGATCCTCGTGCTCGACGGCGGCACGGTCGTGGCCAACGGGTCGGCCGAACAGCTGGCTCGCGAGCTGACCACGCAGGCGGAGGTGCGCTGGACCTCGGGCGGGCACCGGAACGTCCACGCCGTGGCCGAGGGCGACCCCACCGGGTTCGTCCGTCAGCTGCTGGCCGGCGACCCCGACGTCACCGACCTCGAGGTCAAGCGGGCCAGCCTCGAGGACACCTACATGGCGCTCGTGCACCGCGCCGAGACCTACCGACCAGAGTCGGACGGCGCCGCGCCGGGCCCTGCCGAGGATGGCCAGGCCGAGGATGGCCAGGCCGAGCAGGACCAGGCCGAGGACGGCCAGGCCAAGCCGGACCAGGCCGAGCCGGACCGCGCCGAGCAGAGTGAAGGAGTGCAGCCATGAGCGCGACCGTGACGACGTCCAGGAGCACGCGGAACGACGCGCGCGGGGCTGCCGTCCGCGCCGGGCTGACCCGGGGCTGGCTCGAGACCAAGTACTCGATCACGAGCGCGAGCGACCTCGTCTGGATCCTGGCGTTCCCCGTCATCTACGCCGTGGTCCTGCTGTTCATGCGGGGCAGCACGGTCCCCGGCACGGACTTCGCGCTCGGCGCCATGGTGCTGCCGAGCCTCGTCGGGATGAGCATCGCGTTCGGCGGACTCACCGGGCCCGCCAGCACGATCGCCGTCGACCGGGAGGACGGGACGCTGCTCCGGGCGAAGGCGACACCCAACGGCATGGTGGGCTACCTGGTCGGCAAGATCCTCATGTTCGCGCTGACCACCCTCGTGGGCCTGCTCGTCCTGGTCATCCCCGCCGTCACGGTCGCGAGCGAGCTGCGGCTGGACGGCCGCACCGTCCTGCTGCTGGCGTTGGTCTTCCTGGTCGGGATGATCGCCACCGTGCCGATCAGCGTGGCGCTCGGGTCGCTGCTCAAGAGTGCCTCGCAGACCGGGCTGCTGTTCCTGGGCTCGATGCTCCTGATCGTGCCGTCCGGGATCTTCTACCCGATCACCGCCCTGCCCGAGTGGCTGCAGTGGGTGGGCCAGGCGTTCCCCTACTACTGGCTGGGGCTGGGCGCCCGGTCGGCGATGCTCCCGGAGAGCATGGTCACCGCCGAGATCGGCGAGTCGTGGCGCACGTTCGAGATGTTCGCGGTGCTCGGTCTCTGGGCGGTTGTGGGTATGGTGCTCGCGCCGATCGTGCTTCGCAGGATGGCCCGCAGGGAGTCGGGTTCCACAGTGGCGGCGGCGCGGGAGCGTTACATGGCCAAGGGGTACTGAGCTGGTGGCGGAGCAGTCCGACGTCGTCCACAACCGCATCGCGATGCTGCGTGCCGAACGCGGTATCTCGCGACGGGAGCTCGCCGACGCGCTCGGCGTGCATTACCAGACCGTGGGCTACCTCGAACGGGGCGAGTACAGCCCCTCGCTGTTCCTCGCGCTGCGGATCGCGGAGTACTTCGGCGTGGCGGTCGAGGTCGTGTTCTCGACGAGCCCGTTCAAGCGGCTGGGCGAGTAGCGGCGGGCGCGCCGCGGCGAGACCGTCGTGATCGCGACAGCCCCACCGCGGCGCGCGCGGTCATCGCGGCACGACCACCCGGGGCTCGGGCAGGAGTGCCGACCGGCTGACGTCGGCGGCGTCCGGCACGAGGCTGTGGCCCGGCGCGAAGCTCTTCATCGGGCCGGACACGGGCAGGTTGAGCGTCGTGGCGCCCAGGTCGATCGAGTACTGCGTCGCCGCACGGTCCACGGTCACGGTGGCGCCCCGGTCGGTGCCCATGACCACGAGCCCGAGCTGATGGCCGGCGGGGACCACCAGGTCGTTGGTCTGCATCTCGACCGTCACGGTGTGCGTGCCGGCGCCGTCGAGCCGGGCCCAGCCGCGGCCCAGCACCTGCAGCTCGGTGGACCCGATGTTGCGGACGACGTCGCGATAGCAGGCGTCGTCGGCCCCGGCGGACTCCCCGTAGCAGGACTCGGTGCCGAGCGTCGTCGCGCCGTCACCGGAGGTGAGCACGCGGTCCATCACGCCGTAGTCGACGAGGCCCACCGTGATCTGGCCGGTCGGCGCCCCGTGGGTCACGGTCGTCGTGACGGACGCCGCCCCCGACAGCCGCAGGTCGTCGGTCAGGGTCCCGGTGCGGAACAGCAGGCGGTTCGGGTTGGTGCCCGCGGTCAGGGCGGTGTTGAAGGTCTGGTTCGGGGCGTTCACCCAGCCGGCGTGGGCCGCCCGGCCGCGTGCGCCGAGGGCGAGGCTGCTGTCCGCGCGGGGCCGCAGCCGTGCCGTGCGGTCCGTGACCGGCCAGGTCGTGGAGGTCACCACCTCGTTCGGGGCCACCTCGACCCGCACCGCCGGCTCGTCGACGATGCCGTTGTCGATCCCGAGCAGCTCGTGGTCGAACCAGCGGTGCAGCGTGTCCACCCACTCGGCGCGGTCGGAGTCGAACGGGTCCACGTGGCCCAGCCGGGTGAGCCACAGCTTGCGCTGCACGCCCTGCTCGCCGAGCGCCGTCCACCAGCGGGAGAAGTTCGGGGTGTCCACGTTGGTGTCCTGCGCGCCGTGCACCACGAACACGCTGGCGGTGACCTGCGAGGCGTCGAAGAGGGAGCCGGAGCGGTAGTCGCGCTCGTCCCAGAAGGCGTTGTGGGCGCCGGACGCGTCGTCGGCCGCCGTGTTCAGGGCCTCGGTGATCGCCGAGCAGTCCGTCGCGACGTGCCGGCCGCCGGCCACGTAACCCATGAGGAAGCGCGGGTAGCTGGCCGAGAAGGGGAGGCCCTGCGCCCGGTCGTAGTCGTACCAGGAGCTGATCGCGCCGATCGGCACGATGGTCTCCAGCCCCTCGACGCCGGTCGCGGCCACGCCGTTGGCGAGCGTGCCGTCGTAGGACTTGCCGATCATGCCGGTCTTCCCCGTCGACCAGTCGGCGACCACGGGCTCCCCGGTGTCCGGGTCCACCGCCGTTGCTCTCCCGTTCAGCCAGTCCACGACGGCCTTCACCGAGAGCACGTCCGAGGGCCCGCCGTGGTCCGTGCAGCCCGTGGACCAGCCGGTCCCGGCCATGTCGACCGCCACGTACGCGTACCCGCGCGGCACGAACCAGTTGTCGTAGTAGAGCGGGAACAGCGAGGGGTCGCCGTCGGCGTCGTACTCCTTGAGCTCGCTCTCGTTGCCGCGGCCACAGCACGCGTAGTACGGGCTGGCGTCCATGACGACGGGCACCTCGGCCACGCCGTCGAGCTCGGCCGGGCGGATGATGTCGGCGCGGATCTGCTCGGGGTCGCCGTCGCCGTCCAGGTCCGGCGCGACCACGTCCACCGACTCGCGGATCGCGTCCGCGTAGTCGTAGACGGCCGCGGTGACGCCGTCGTCGAGGACGAACGGTTCCGTCGTCGAGGCGGTTGCGGCCGGGCCCGCCGTCGTCGGTCCCGTCGCCGCCACGCCCGCTGCCGTCCTCGCGAGCGGGCTCGCGGTTGCGGGTAGATCGAGCGGCGCAGCCCCGGCCGGAACGATCCCGGCGGCCAGGGTGAGCCCGGTGAGCGCGGCGACGGCGGCCGCGGCGACCCGCTTGGCCCGGACGTGGTGGACTCGCATCGGCGTGCTCCCTCGCGACGAACGGCCTGGTCGAAAGGGAACATAACGGGTGAATGTCGCTGACGGAAGACCGCTTCGTTACGACCCGGTAAGCGGCTAGGACGCGCTCAGCGTCGCCCCGGGATCGTGCGACAGCACCGCGTCCAGCAGCCGCACCGCGGCATCCTTGTCGAGCGGCGAGTTGTAGTTGCCGCACTTCGGCGACTGCACGCACGCCGGGCAGCCGTCGGCGCAGGGGCAGGCGGCGATGGCGTCGCGGGTGGCCCGCAGCCAGGCGGCGCCCAGGTCATAGGCCCGCTCCGCGAAGCCCGCGCCGCCCGGATAGGCGTCGTAGACGAACACGGTCGCCTCGCCGGTGTCGGGGTGCAGCTCGGTCGACACCCCGCCGAGGTCCCAGCGGTCGCACGTCGCCAGCAGCGGCAGCAGCCCGATCGACGCGTGCTCCGCGGCGTGCAGGGCGCCCGGCGTCTGCTCGGGGGAGATGTCCGCCGCGCGCAGCACGAACTCCGGGACCGACCACCAGACCGCGACCGTCCCGAGGGTGTGCTCGGGCAGCTCGAGCTGCTCCGTCCCCAGGACCTGCATGTCCGGGACGCGACGGCGCTGGAAGCTCACCACCTGCGACGTCACCTCCACGGCACCGAGACCCCAGGTGATCGGCCCCCACTCCCGGGTGACGAGATCGCGGCCGGGGCCGTCGTCCGGGACGCCGTCGCCCTCCTGCGCACCGGCCTCGCCGACGTCGTCCCAGCCCTCGATCGCCACCGACATGACCGACCGCGACCACGTCCCGTAGTCGAGCCGCCGGCGCTGCACGACGGCGGTGTGGTCGGTCAGGTCGAGGTGTGCCACCACATAGGTGGTGCCCTGGTGCGTGTAGACGGCGCCGTCGTGCACCTGGCCGTCGGCCGAGGCGGCGTCGACCGTGCCGAGCATCCGGCCGGTGCCCTGCTCCACCACGCGGACGGGCGTGCCGCCCGCGCCGCGCAGGTCGGTCAGACCGGCGGCGGGCTGGTGGTGGGTCCAGTACCACCCGGAGGTCCGACGCCGGAGCGCGCCCCGGGCGACCAGCACGTCCAGGATGCCGCGCACGTGGCCGGGATCGCCGAAGTCGGCGAGGTCCTTCGACCGCAGCGGCGCCTCCTGGGCCGCCGCGCACAGGTGCGGCGCCAGGACGTGCGGGTTCGACGGGTCGAACACCGTGGCCTCCAGCGGGGCGTCGAACACCGCCTCGGGGTGGGTCACGAGGTAGGTGTCGAGCGGGTCCTCGCGCGCGACGAACGCGACCAGACCGTCCGAGCCGGCCCGCCCGGCGCGCCCCGCCTGCTGCCACAGCGACATCCGGGTGCCCGGCCAGCCGGCGATGAGCACCGCGTCGAGGCCGGAGATGTCCACACCCAGCTCCAGCGCGTTGGTGGTCGCCAGGCCGAGCAGGTCGCCGGTCCTCAGGGCCTGCTCCAGCTCGCGGCGTTCCTCCGGGAGGTAGCCGCCGCGGTAGGCCGCGATCCGGCGGCCGGCCTCGGGCGCGGAGTGCCGCAGGTGGTCGCGGGCCTGCTGGGCCACCGACTCCGCGCCGCGCCGCGACCTGGTGAACGCGAGGGTGCGGGCGCCGGCTTCGGCGAGGTCGGCGAGCAGGTCGGCGACCTCGGCGGTCGCGGAACGCCGGGGATGCTCCGGTGGAGCCGTGGTCGCGACGGGCTCGGCCTCCCCGTCCGCGCCGGGCAGGGCCCAGGGGTCCGGCTCCGCGGGATCGGCTCGTCGCATCGAGTTCGGCTCGTCGCCGGACCGATCTTGGTGCGGGCTGCCGATCTGGGCACCGTCCTCGCCGCCGTCGACCGGCGCACGCCAGGAGGCGATTTCCGGCGGCTGCCAGAGCAGCACCGTGCGGCGTCCCGAGGGGGAGCCGTCCTCGGTGACGGCGGTGACGTCGTCGGGCCGCACGCCGATGAGGCGGGCCGCGCTGACGGCGGGCTCCGCCGTCGTCGCCGAGGCGACGACGAACGTGGGCGAGCCCTCGCCGTACCGCGCCGCGAGGCGCGCGAGCCGCCGCAGCACGAGCGAGACGTGCGCGCCGAAGACGCCGCGGTAGGCGTGCCCCTCGTCCACGACGACGTACCGCAGCCCCTTCAGCAGCCGTGACCAGCGGCGATGGTTGGGCAGCAGCGCGTAGTGCAGGAAGTCGGGGTTGGTGAGCACGACGTCGGCGTGGTCCTGCACCCAGGAGCGTTCCTCGCGGGACGTGTCGCCGTCGCACGTCGCGACTCGGACGTCGCGCGTGCCGGCCGCGTCGAGGACGCGTTCGAGCGCGCTGAGCTGGTCGGCGGCCAGCGCCTTGGTGGGACTGAGGTAGATGGTCGTGGGGCGCACGTGCGCCGAGCTGATGTTGCCCGGGTCGAGCGTCGCGGCGGCCGCCGCCGTCCGGACCGCCGAGAGCGCGGGCAGCCAGAACGCCAGCGACTTGCCCGAACCCGTCGACGTGGCGACGGCGGTGTGCCGACCCCGGTGGACGAGGTCGGCGGCCTCGGCCTGGTGCGTCCACGGCCGGTCGACGCCGAGCTTCCGGTACCCCTGCACGACCGTCGCGTCCGCCCACTCGGGCCAGTCGGTGTGCTGCGCGGTGCGCTCCGGGAAAGTGCGCGACGCCGTCAGCCGTTCCCCGCGCGCGCCACCGGCGAGGAGCACGTCGAGGAGGGGGTGAGCGGGGACGTCTGGCACGCAGGACAGTGTCGCACCCGTTGTGCGATCGACGACCGGGAGACGACTGCGCGCTGATATCACCCCGGATGCGCCTATCGGGAATGTCGGGCAACCGATATTTTGCAGGCATCCCACCGTCAACCTGGAGACACCCATGCCCAGAATGGACGACGGCGTTCCGCGCCGAAACCAGATGCCCCTCGTCGTCGCGGGAGCACTGGCCGTTGGCCTGATCGCTCCGGCGGCCGCGCCCGCAGCGGCGGCGGACGACAGCACACCTGAAGCCCCTCGGACGCGGGTGGTCGAGGACATCGCCGTCGGCCGTTTCGTGCAGGAGGGGACCCCGGCCCCGGTCGGCGGTCGGCTCGTGCAGCTGGATCCGTTCTACGTCCAAGGGCCCTCCTACTCGATGACGAAGGGCGGCATGTATCCCTTCTCGGGCGAGATGAACGTCGAGGAAGGCGTACTGGACACAGCGTTCGTGGCCTCTGCCGGATACGCCGCCGTATACCGGGGCGACGGCTCGATCGAGCAGTTCGACGCTTCCGGTAACTGGATGCCTGACGTGCCGACGGGGAGCGGTGTGCTCGGCATGGCGAGCGGTTCAGATTTTGGATCGGCGTTCGTCGTGACGGGTGACGGCGAGCTGGTGACCAGCTACTGGGAATGGCAGCAGATCCTGCCGGAAGATCCCCTGGACCTCGGCTATGTCGCTGTCGCTGCCGGCGACGACGTCTTCTACGCCGTCCGGAGCAGCGGAGAGATCGTCGGCTTCGCCAAGCCCGAGAACGAGTCCGGGCTGGCATGCCAGGACTACTGGACTCCCGCCGAGCAGACCAGCTATACCGCGATCAGTGCGGCCGGCCGGGCCTGGATGGCTCTGCGGTCCGACGGCGCCGTCGTGACCTGCGGCTACGGCACCGAACCACTGGTCGGCGAGGTGCACGTCGCTGCGGCAGGTTCGACCTTTGTCGGCGTCGACGCGGGAAGGACGTATGGTCTCGCGGCCTCCAGCACGGGTGAGGTCGCATCGTTCGGCGCGACCGACATGGTTGCCACACAGCCGCCCGCCGGGTCCCGGGTGATCGGGCTGTCGGCGGGAGCCGACACGGGAGCATCGATCCTCGATGACGGATCCCTGATCACCTGGGGCGAGCCGTTGAGCCTGCCGGAATTCCCCGCGGGCACGGAGCGGTTCGTCGCGGTCAGCGAGAACTCCTCGGGCGAGACGTACGCGATCTGGGCACATGAGGTACTGGACCTGCAGATCGACGTGACGGTTCCGGAAAGTGTGCGAATCGGCCAGCGGGTGAACGCACAGGTCGAGGTGACGTACGACGGCACGTATCGCCCGGATGGTCAGCTCTGCCTGGTGGACCGCAGTGAATCGACCGATGCCCTGTGCGCGTTCCAGCTGACGGACGGTGCGGGCACCATTCCGATCGAGACCGACATCAGTATCGCGAGCACGGTCCAGCACCCAGGAACCCGCGAGTTCGGTATCGGCTTCATCAACCCGCTCGGCCGGTTCACGTACACGACCGTTACCTTCGAGGTGCTGCCTCCCGCAGCCACAGAGCTCCGGGCGACCGTACCTTCGAGCTATGCGGCGGGTGCTGACGTATCAGCGACGTTCGAGCTCGACGTCGAGGACGAGACCGTTCCTGCCGGTGAGGTCGTGCTCTGGGCAGTTGTCGGTGAGGACGACGAGGAGCTCGGCTATACCGACGACGATGTGCTGCTCGGCCAGGCACGTATGGATTCGACCGATCCGGTGCGGGTCGAGATCGATTCGGACGCGCTGCCGGACGGACAGTATCCGATCAAGGCCAAGTACCTGCCCGAGCTGGGCCAGGGTGAGTACACACCGACAGCACCTGCGCGGTGGCGAGGAACGCTGACAGTCGGGACAGTCGAGGGAGTCTTCTCCGCCCCCCGCTCTCCGGCGCTCTCCGGCACCGCCCAGGTCGGCAAGACCCTCACGGCCGTGCGCGGCACCTGGACGCCGTCGCCCACGAAGACCACCTACCAGTGGCGCGTGGACGGCAAGGCGGTCTCGGGCGCGACCGGCTCGACGTGGAAGGTCCCGTCGTCGGCCCGCGGCAAGAAGGTCTCGGTCGCGGTCACCGGCACGAAGACCGGCTACACGACCAAGACCCTGGTCAGCCCCTCGTCGTCGGCGGTCAAGGCCGGCGTCTTCTCGGCGCCCGCGCCGAGGATCACCGGCACCCCCAAGGTCGGCGCCAAGCTGTCGGTCGTGCGTGGCGCCTGGACGCCGCAGCCGACCACCGCGAAGTACCAGTGGAAGGTCGGCAGCACGACGATCAAGGGCGCGACCCGCTCCTTCTTCACGGTGCCGAGCTCGGCACGGGGCAAGCGGGTCACCGTGGTCGTGACGGGCTCGGCGGCCGGTTACACGACCAAGGTCGTGTCCAGGACGACGACCAACACGATGAAGTGACGACGCCCGGAGGAGCCCACGCTCACAGGTCGAAGAGCGTGGGCTGCTCCAGGTAGACGCCCTCCGTCTCCAGCATGCGGATCTTGGTCCGCGGGCCGCCGCGGGCCGAGAACCCGCCGACGCGGCGGCCCGCGGCCAGCACCCGGTGGCACGGCACGATCGGCGGGAACGGGTTGCGGCCCATCGCCTGGCCCACGGCCTGGGCCGCCCCGGGCGAACCGAGCTCGGTCGCCACCTCGCCGTACGTGCGGGTCTCGCCGGGCGGGATGGCGCGCACGATCTCGTACACCCGGCGGTCGAAGTCGGGCACGGCACTCATGTTCAGGTGGACCTCCGCGAGGTCGCCGACGCCGTTGTCCAGCAGGTGCTTCAGCCCCTCGACCGCACCCTCTACCGGGTCGGCCGGGGCCTCGACGGCGCCCGGGTACCAGCCCTGTACGGCGGCGCGGAGCTGGTCGGCGCTGCCGTGCGGCAGTGTCGAGCCGACGATCTCCGCGTCCTCGTTCCAGACGAGCGCGCACTCGCCGATCGCGGTGGTGACCACCGCGAACTCGAGCCTGTTCCGGTCCATGCGTCACACGATAGGCCGCACCACTGACACGGTCGGCCTCCGCCCCAGAGGTCAGTCGGTGACCCAGCGGGCCGCCAGGTCCGTCGCCTTCTGCGTGGGGTCCGGTTCGGCGACCAGCGCGCCGGCCGCTGCCAGCCCGTCCGCATAACCGACGGCGTAGGTGGTCAGCGGGGCCGCCGGACGCTCGACGGCGTGGGCGGCGTCCCGGGCGAGGTCCAGGACCTTCTTCATGTCGATGGTGCCGGTCGGGAGGCCGAGCTCCGACTCCAGGTCGGAGATCCACTGCTTGAGGTCTGTCATCTCTCGTCTTTCCGGTATCGGGCCACGTCGGCGGGGGTGTCGATGTCGTCGCTCCAGCCTGCCGGGTCCGGGACCTCGGCGCACCGGAGCGCGCCGACCAGGCGCTTCATCGGCGCCCCGTCCGTCTCGACCCCGTCCAGCCCACCGTCGAGCGCCGCGCGCCGGTACAGCCCGACCAGCCACTGCGCCCGGCCCTCGTGCACCAGGTAGGCGCCGTCCACGGGTTCACGTGAAACGGCCTCCTCCAGGTGCACGATCGCCCGGGCGGCGCCCGGCACGTCGACGGCGAGGAGCAGCACCCACGGCGCACCTGGGTCGGGCAGGGCCCGCAGCCCGGCCGCGAGCCCCGCCACGGGTCCGCCGAACGGCGGATCCTCCCTGGTCAGGAGGGGTGTGGGCCCCGCATAGCCCGACGCCGGATCGCGGGTGGGCAGCGCGCGCGCCAGCTCCGGCGGTCCCACGACCACGACTCGGCGAGCCCGTGCGCTCGCCGTGAGCGCGCGGTCGAGCAGCCGCGTCCCGCCCACGACGAGGCCCGCCTTGGAGGTGCCGTCCAGCCGGGAGGCCCGGCCGCCCGCCAGCACGACGGCGTCGTACCCGACCCGGGGGACGGTCCTGGTCATCGCAGCATCAGTACCTGGACGACGTCGCCGGCGCGCACCTTCTCGACGTCCGGCGGCACCAGGGCGAGGCCGTCCGCGGCGGCCAGTGCGGACAGGGAGTGGTGCGACCCGGCGGGCTCGACCGCGCCGTCGACCAGTCGGACTGGCAGGGCCTGGAGCCGGCCCGCGGGGCTGGACCACGCCGTGGCAGCGTGGAGGGAAAGGTATACGCGGCCGAGGAGGTAACGCTGAGGTAGCACTGCTCGCTCAGCGTTACCTCCTTGGCTGAGTAGGTGCTTCCCCGCGCCCCGCAGACCACGCAGGCGGTCGATCGCCGGCCGTGCGAACAGCTCGAACGATGCGTAGGCGCCCACGGGGTTTCCGGGCAGCGCCAGCCAGGGGACGCCGCGCCAGCGAGCCAGCGCCTGCGGTTTGCCGGGGGACATCGCGACCGTGGCGACGTCGGCGTCCGTCACGCCGGCTGCTTCCGGCGAGGACGCCGCCAGCACCTCCCGCACCACGTCCGCCGCGCCGGCCGAGACGCCGCCCGCGGTCACGATCAGGTCGGCGCCCGCGCCGGGTCCGGGCCGGCCGGCAGCGTCCTCCGTCGGACCCACCGCCGCGTCGAGGGCCGCGCGCAGCGCCCCGGGATCGTCGGGCACCGGCCCCAGGCGGACGACGTCGGCCCCCGCCGCCCGGGCCGCCGCCGCGAGCATCGGGCCGTTGGAGTCCGTGATCTGGCCCGGCCCGAGCGTCCCGCCGACCGGCACCAGCTCCGCGCCCGTCGAGATCACGGCGACCAGCGGCCGCCGTCGGACCGGAACACGCACCGTGCCGGACGCCGCGAGGGCGCCCACCGCCGCCGCCGTCACGGCGGTCCCGGCGCGCGCGAGCAGCTCGCCCCGCGCCACGTCCTCGCCCGCCGCCCGGACGTGCGCCCGCGGCCGCCGGGCCAGGGTCACCGACGACTCGGCCCGCGGCGTGCCCGCGACGAACCGGCCGGTCGAGGTGTGCTCCACCGGGATCACGGCGTCGGCGCCGGGCGGGAGCGGGGCGCCGGTCATGATCCGCACGGCCTGCCCCGGTCCGATCCCGGTCCCGTTGCCGGCGCCGGCCGCGACATCGCCCGTCACCAGGAGCGTCACCGGCGCGCCGTCGGGTGGGAGGTCGGCCAGGCGGACGGCGTAACCGTCCATCGCGGCGCTCACGAACGGCGGGACCGAGACGTGGGCGTGGAGGTCCTCTGCGAGTGTCGCGCCGTCGGCGTCCACCAGGTCCAGCCGGACGACGGGCAGCGGCGCGACCAGCGCGACGACGCGCTCGACGTGCTCCGTGACGCTCCGCAACCCGGACTCCATGGGACGACGCTATGCGAACAGGGTTCTGTCGGGGTTACCTGTGCCTCACAACCCGGCACCCTTCCCTGTGAGCGTACGGGAACCGGGGGCTCAGCCCCGAGCCCCCCGCCGTACCGGCCCGAGCGTGAACAGCAGTGTCGCCAGCCCCGTCGCCGCGAGCAGCGCGAAGCCGACGCCGTAGTCGCCGTTGAGCTGGTAGACCGCGCCCATGATCAGGGGCGGTACGAACCCGCCGAGCCCGCCGGCGGCACCGACGACGCCGGTCACCCCGCCGACCTTGTCCGCGGGCGCGACCTTCGCCACCAGCGCGAACGTGGCGCCCGACGACGCCCCGAGCGCTGCCGCGAGCCCGAGGAACGCGATGGTGCCCACCGGGACGAGCCCGGGCTTGAACGCCACGACGGCGGCCAGCAGGGTCACCGCAGCGAAGCACCAGACCGACACGTTCACCGGCCCGAGCCGGTCGGACAGCATCCCGCCCACCGGGCGCATCACCACGGCGAGCACCACGAACCCGGCGGTGCGGGTCGCGGCATCGGCGGCCTCGAGGTCGTAGGCGTTGGCGAGGAACGTCGGCAGGTACACGCTGAACGCGACGAACCCGCCGAACCCGACGGCGTACAGCCAGGACAGCTGGAGGGTCGCGGGCACCTTGAGGATGGACCAGGTGCGCGCCAGCATGCCGCCGGCGGCGCCCGCGGTCCGGCCCGGTGCGTCGTGCAGCAGGAACCACGAGGCCACCGCGAAGACCGCGAGGATCGCCGCGACCAGCACGAACGGCGCCCAGCGCCCGAACGCGTCGGCCAGCGGCACCGTCGTGAACGACGAGATCGCCGTGCCGCCCATGCCCACGCCGAAGATCCCCAGCGCGGTACCCCGCCGCTCGGGCGCGAACCACGCGTTGACGAACGGGACCCCCACCGCGAAGGTCGTGCCGCCCAGCCCGAGCAGGAACCCGCCCACGATCAGCGCCGCGTACGAGTCGGCGACGAGCCCCACGAACAGCACCGGGATGATCGTCAGCGCGCTGACCAGCGGGAACATCGTCCGCGCGCCGAACCGGTCGGTCAGCGCCCCCACGGGGATCCTCCCCACGGACCCGACCAGCACGGGCACGGCGACGAGCACCGACTGCTGCAGGTCCGACAGCGCGTACTCCACCCCGTACGCCTTGCCGAGCGGGCTGATCAGCGCCCACGCCCAGAAGTTCACCGCGAAGCCCACGGTGGCCAGCGCGAGCTGCACGCCCGCCGACGACGTCCCGCTCGCCTCGGTCCGCCGGCTCGCCCGGCTGGGTGGTGCCTGCGCCATGTCAGCTCCTCCTGGCTGGTCCGGTGGGCGGCTCCCAGCCGGGACGGGTGCGGTGCGAACCGGATCCGCCGGGCGCGGCGCTCGTGCGCCCCTCGTCGCGCGACCGGTACACGACGTACGGCCGGAACAGGTACGGCACCGGGGCGGAGAACGCGTGCACCAGCCGCGTGAACGGCCACAGCGCGAACAGCAGGAACGCGGCCACGATGTGCACCTGGAAGGCGACTGGCACCCCGGCCATCAGCTCGGGCTGCGGCTGGAGGTACCACAGCGACCGGAACCAGGGCGAGATGGTCTCCCGGTAGTCGTACCCGTGCTCGGTCACGAGCTGCGTGGTCGCGGTCGCCCACGCCCCGGACAGCACCGACAGCGCGAGCATCGCGTACATGACCTTGTCCATCACGGTGGTCGCGAGGAACACGGCGCTCGTCGCCCGCCGGCGGTAGATCAGGATGAGCAGCCCGAGCACCAGCACGGCGGACGCCGCCGACCCGGCCAGCGCCGCGACAAGGTGGTAGACGTCCTCCGGGATGCCGATCGCCGCCGTCCACGTCGCCGGGATCACCAGGCCCGCGAGGTGCCCCAGGATCACCACGAGCAGCCCGAGGTGGAACAGCGGGGACCCGATGCGCAGCAGCCGCTTCTCGTACAGCTCGGACGAGCGCGTGGTCCAGCCGAATCGGTCGTAGCGGTACCGCCACACCGACCCGACGACCAGCACGGCGAAGGTCACGTAGGGCAGCACCACCCAGAGCATCACCTCCATGGCGGCGCACCCCCTTCGCCGTCCGCCCCGAAGCCCGGCAGTCCGGTCAGCCCGACCAGCTCCGCGGGCGGACCCTCCGCGACCAGCGCCGCGACGCGCTCCAGCGTCCGCGCGTCGACGGGTGGCAGCGTGAGGCAGACCGCCTCGACCGCCGCGACCCACGGCGAGCCCTCGGCCGCCAGCGCCTGTCGGAGCACCTCGATGCCGTCGCGGTGGGCGGCCAGGAGCGCGCCGACGATGCGGGCGCCGTCGCCGTCTGCCCGGGCGGAGAGCTCGAGCACGCTGCCGAGGTGGTCGGGCAGCTCGCCGCGGGTGACCTCCCAGCCGACGGCGCGGTACGCCTCGGCGAACCGGAGCAGCGCGGCGCCGCGGCGGCGCGTGTCGCCGGCGGCGTAGTAGGAGAGGTAGAGCGTGCAGCGGCGCTTGAGGTCGAACGTCGCGACGTAGGCGGCCTGGAGCGCCGCGAGGTCGCCGTCGGTCAGGGCCGTGGCCAGGCCGGTCAGGCGTCCGGCCACGGGCGGGGGCAGGTGCTCGACGGCGGCGCGCACCTCGTGCGCGGCCCGCACCGCGTGCTCGTCGGGGTAGGCCAGCAGGAGCGACGCGGCCATGTGGGCCAGCCGCCGGTCGCCGTCGGACAGGGGGACGGGGGCGAGCGGCTCGCCCCCGGCGGCGGAGCGGGCCCCGCGCCGGAGCGTGGGGCGGGGCAGGAACGACAGGCTCATGACGCCTTCCCCTCGTCGTTCGGCGGGAAGAGGCCGTCCGGCCGCCCGTTGCCGTCCCAGTTCAGGAGGTTGACCCGGCCGGGGGTCGACGGCCCGTTCGGCGAGTCGGCGGTCTGCCGGGACGACAGGGCGTGGAAGTTCTCCACGGCGACCGGGACGGGCGGGCCCGACGACTCCCCGAGGGGACCGGCACCGCCCATGCCCGGGCCGCCCTCGTAGTCCAGCGAGCAGGCGATCTCCTCCAGGTCGCGGGCCTGCTCGGCGTGCGCCGTCGGGATCACGTACCGGTCCTGGTACTTCGCGATCGCCAGCAGCCGGTACATCTCCTCGACCTGCGGGCCGGTCATGCCGACGGCGCTCGCGGTCTCCTCGTTCGGGGTGTTGCCCAGGTTCACGTCGCGCATGTAGGAGCGCATGGCGGCCAGCCGGCGCAGGACGCGCTCGACGGGCCGCGTGTCCCCGGCGGTGAACAGCCCCGCGAGGTACTCCAGCGGGATGCGCAGCTTCGAGATGGCCGCGAAGAGTGTGCGTGGGTCCTCGCCGTCGTTCCCGGAGCTCGCGACGACGTCGACCACGGGGGACAGCGGCGGGATGTACCAGACCATGGGCAGCGTGCGGTACTCGGGGTGCAGCGGGAGCGCCACCTCGTAGTCGTTGATGAGCTTCCAGATCGGGGAGGCCTGCGCGGCCTCGATCCAGTCCTCGGGGATGCCCTCGCGGCGCGCGGCGGCGACGACCTCGGGGTCGTCCGGGTTCAGGAACACGGACCGCTGGGCGGCCAGGAGCTCGTGCTCGTCCTCGACGGACGCGGCCTCGGTGACCCGGTCGGCGTCGTACAGCACGAGGCCGAGGTAGCGCAGGCGACCCACGCACGTCTCCGAGCAGACGGTGGGCAGGCCCACCTCGATGCGCGGGTAGCAGAGCGTGCACTTCTCGGCCTTGCCGGTCTTGTGGTTGAAGTAGACCTTCTTGTACGGGCAGCCGGTGACGCACTGCCGCCAGCCGCGACAGGCCTCCTGGTCCACGAGCACGATGCCGTCCTCGGCGCGCTTGTACATGGCGCCTGACGGGCAGGACGCCACGCACGCCGGGTTGAGGCAGTGCTCGCAGATGCGCGGCAGGTAGAACATGAACGTCTGCTCGAGCTCCTCGGCGACGTGCTCGCTCATGTGCTTGAGCACCGGGTCGTCCTGCATCGTCGCGGTGGACCCGGCGAGGTCGTCGTCCCAGTTGGCCGACCACTCGATCTTCATGTTCTTGCCCGTGATCAGCGACTTCGGTCGCGCCACGGGGGTGTGCGCGCCCTGCGGGGCGGACAGGAGCATGTCGTACTCGTAGGTCCAGGGCTCGTAGTAGTCCTGGATGGACGGCATCTTGGGGCTGGCGAAGATGGTCGCGAGCTTCTTGAGCCGCCCGCCCGCACGGAGCTTCAGCCGGCCTCGCCTGGTCCGGACCCAGCCGCCGTGCCACTCGTCCTGGTCCTGGTACGTACGCGGGTAGCCGAGCCCGGGGCGGGTCTCCACGTTGTTGAACCAGACGTACTCCATGCCGGACCGGTTGGTCCACGCCTGCTTGCAGGTCACCGAGCACGTGTGGCACCCGATGCACTTGTCGAGGTTCATCACCATCGACATCTGGGCCATGACCTTCATTGGTAGCGCACCTCCTGGCTGCGACGCCGGACCACGGTCACCTCGTCGCGCTGGTTGCCGGTGGGGCCCAGGTAGTTGAAGGCGTAGGACAGCTGGGCGTAGCCGCCGGCCAGGTGGGACGGCTTGAGCAGGATCCGCGTCAGCGAGTTGTGGATGCCGCCGCGCAGCCCCGACGCCTCCGCGATCGGCACGTCCACCGTGCGGTCGGTCGCGTGGTGCATGTAGACGGTGCCCTCCGGCATGCGGTGGCTGACCACGGCCCGCGCCACGACGACGCCGTTGCGGTTCACGGCCTCGACCCACTCGTTGTCCGCGACGCCGATCTTGTCCGCGTCGCGGGGCGACATCCAGATGTTCGGCCCACCGCGCGAGAGCGACAGCATGAACAGGTTGTCCTGGTACTCGGAGTGGATGGACCACTTCGAGTGCGGCGTGAGGTAGCGGACGACGACCTCGGCGCCGTCGCCCGCTGGTCGCTCCGCTGGTCGAGCCTGTCGAGACCCCGCTCCGGTCTCGACAGGCTCGACCAGCGAAGGCGAGTCCGGGAACAGCCGGTGCATGTCCAGCGGCGGCCGGAACACGGGGAGCTGCTCGCCGAGCTCCACGAGCCAGTCGTGGTCCAGGTAGAAGTGCTGCCGCCCGGTCAGGGTGTGCCACGGCTTGAGCCGCTCGACGTTCACCACGAACGCGCTGTACCGGCGTCCGCCGTGCTCGCTGCCCGACCACTCGGGCGAGGTGATCACCGGGGTGGGCCGGGCCTGGACGTCGGCGAACGTGATGCGCCGGCCCTCGTCCTCGCGGGCCAGGTCTGCCAGCGGCCGCCCCGTGCGGCGCTCCACGCGCTCGAACCCCTGGACCGCGAGGCGGCCGTTGGTGGTGCCGCTCAGCGCGAGGATCGCCTCGCAGGCGTGCGTGTCCCGGTCCAGCCGCGGCCGCCCGGCCACGGGCCCGTCGTGCACCAGCCCGTTGATCTCGCCGAGGCGCCGCACCTCGGCGTCGGGCGAGAAGGGCACGCCCTTGGTGACCATGCCGACGCCGTCGGTCAGCGGTCCCAGCGCGGCCATCCGGGCCGCGAACGCCGGGTAGTCGCGCTCGACCTCCACGATCTTGGGCATGTTCACGCCCGGCACGAGGTGCCGCTCGCGGAACGGCACGCCGGCGTCGGTCAGCGTGCCGTGGGGCACGGCCATCTCGTCGGGGGTGTCGTGCGCCAGGGGCGAGGCGACGACGTCGTGCCGCACCCCCAGGTGGTGCACCGCCATCGCCGAGACCTTGCGCGCGATCGCGTGGAACGCGGCGAAGTCCGTCTTGGTCTGCCACGGCGGGTCGATGGCCGGGCTGAACGCGTGCACGAACGGGTGCATGTCCGTCGAGGACAGGTCGTGCTTCTCGTACCAGGTCGCGGCGGGCAGCACGACGTCGGAGAACAGGGTGGTGCTCGTCATCCGGAAGTCCATCGTGACCAGCAGGTCGAGCTTGCCGCGCGGGGCCTCGTCCCGCCAGGTCATGGTGGCCGGACGGCGGTCGGGCGCCGACTCCTCGGCGAACACCGCCGAGTCGGTGCCCAGCAGGTGCTTGAGGAAGTACTCGTTGCCCTTGCCGCTCGACCCCAGGATGTTGGCCCGCCACACGGTCAGCACGCGCGGGAAGTTGGCCGGGTCGTCCGGGTCCTCGACGGCGAACCGCAGCCGCCCCGCCTTCAGCTCGTCCACCACGTGCTCGGCCGGCGGCTTGCCCGCGACGCGGGCCTCGTCGGCCAGGTCCAGCGGGTTGCGGTCGAACGTCGGGTAGCTCGGCATCCAGCCGCGCTGCGCCGAGTCCACGAGCGTGTCCGCCGTCGTCCGCCCCGCGAACGTGCCCGGGGCGAGCGGCGAGGCCAGGGTGTCGGCGGGCAGGCCGTCGTACCGCCACTGGTCGGTCGCGAGGTACCAGAAGGCCGTGCCGATCATCTGCCGCGGCGGACGCACCCAGTCCAGCCCGCCCGCGTACTGGGCCCAGCCCGTCACGGGGCGGCACTTCTCCTGACCCACGTAGTGCGCCCAGCCGCCGCCGTTCACGCCCTGGCAGCCGGTCATCGTGGTCAGCGCGAGGAAGGCCCGGTAGATCGTGTCCGAGTGGAACCAGTGGTTGGTGCCCGCGCCCATGATGATCATCGACCGGCCGTCCGAGTCGACGGCGTTCTGCGCAAACTCCCGCCCGATCCGGGCCGCCGCGGCCGCCGGGACGCCCGTGATCTCCTCCTGCCAGGCCGGGGTGCCGGGCGCGGGGTCGTCGTAGCCGGTGGGCCAGTCGCCCGGGAGCCCCGGACGGCCCACGCCGTACTGCGCGAGCATCAGGTCGAACACCGTGGTCACCAGGTGCCCGCCGACGCGCCGCACCGGCACGCCGCGCACGACGACGCCCTTGCCACCGGTGTGGGCGTCGTCGTCGGGCCCGGGGACCACGTCGAACCGGGGGAGGGCGACGGCGACGGTCTCGACAGGCTCGACCCCCGGGGAGCCAGGCTCGACCCCCGAGGTCGGCACTCCGCTGGTCGAGCCTGTCGAGACCCCTGGGAGGTCCGCGATGCTCAGCGCCGGGTCCACGTCGCCCAGGTCCAGGTTCCAGCGCCCCTCGTCGGCCTCGCCGTAGCGGTGGCCCAGCGTGCCGTTGGGCACCACGGGCGAGCCGTCGGCGTCGAGCAGCACGGGCTTGAAGTGCGAGTTCGCCTCGGTCGAGACACCGGGCAGGACGTCGTCGGACAGGTCGGCCGCCGTCAGGAACTTGCCCGGGACGTACGCGTCCTCGGCGTCGTCCGCCGCGTGCTGCCCCGCGCCGGACGACGGCACGGGATCCAGCCGCACCAGGAACGGCGAGTCGCTGTACTGCTTGAGGTACGCCGCGAAGCGTTCGGTGCGCCGGTCCACGAGGTACTCGCGCAGGATGACGTGCCCCATGGCCAGGGCGAGCGCGCCGTCCGTGCCGGGGTGCGGGGCGAGCCACGCGTCGGCGAACTTCGTGTTGTCCGCGTAGTCGGGGGAGACCACCACGACCTTCTGGCCCCGGTACCGGGCCTCCGTCATGAAGTGCGCGTCCGGCGTGCGCGTCACGGGGATGTTGGAGCCCCACATGATCAGGTAGGCGGCGTTCCACCAGTCCGCCGACTCCGGCACGTCCGTCTGGTCGCCGAACACCTGCGGGGACGCCACGGGCAGGTCGGCGTACCAGTCGTAGAAGCTCAGCATGGTGCCGCCGAGCATCTGCACGAACCGCGCGCCCACCCCGTGCGAGACCATCGACATCGCGGGGATCGGCGAGAACCCGGCGATGCGGTCCGGCCCGTGCTCCTTGATGGTGTGCACGTGGGCCGCCGCGACGATCTCCGCGGCCTCCTCCCACGTGGCGCGGACCAGGTCACCCTTGCCGCGGGCCCGCTTGTAGGCGGCGGCAGTGGCGGGGTCGCCCGTGACCTCGGCCCACGCGCGGACCGGGTCCTCCGTGCGGGCCCGCGCCGCCCGGTAGGCCTCCAGCAGCACGCCGCGCACGTACGGGTAGCGCACCCGCGTGGGCGAGTACGTGTACCAGCTGAACGCGGCGCCGCGCGGGCAGCCGCGCGGCTCGTACTCGGGGGAGTCCGGCCCCACCGACGGGTAGTCCGTCTGCTGGGTCTCCCACGTGATGATGCCGTCCTTGACGTACACCTTCCACGAGCAGGACCCCGTGCAGTTCACGCCGTGCGTGGAGCGGACCACCTTGTCGTGCGACCACCGGTCCCGGTAGAACGAGTCGCCGCCCCGGCCACCCTCCAGGTACAGCCTGCGCAGGTCCTCGGACACCTCCCCTCGGCGGAGGTGCCGTCCCAGCCTGACGAGCATGTCCTCGGTGGCCATATTTTTCAGTTTCACCTGGGCCTGGAGAATGCGCGACCTGACCTGCGGCGCGGATGCCGCGGGCAACCCCTCACACCGCGGGCAGGCCCCCTGTGCGTTCTTCCTTACGGTCGATTAACTGCTCTTGGCCGGGCGATGAAACACCGCCTCCCTAGGTTCCTGGCTGTCGGTCCGACGTCGGGCCGGCCCCGGACAGGCACCTGTCGGTCCGGGCGCGCCCGGCGTCGTCGGGCATACGCCCATGCAGGGAGGACGACGTGTCCACTCCGACCACACGCGACCAGGCACCCACACCCAGCGAGTCCGCCGTCCGGCGCCGCGCCGGCCGCTGGATCGAGCACTGGGACCCCGAGGACAAGACCCTCTGGGAGGACGGCGGACGCCGGACCGCCCGGCGCAACCTCGTGCTGTCGATCTTCGCGGAGTTCCTCGGCTTCGGCGTCTGGGCCATCTGGTCGATCGTCGTGCCGCAGCTCCCCGCCGCGGGCTTCGACCTCACCGTCGACCAGATGTTCTGGCTCATCTCGGTGCCCAGCCTCGTCGGCGCGACGCTCCGCATCCCCTACACGTTCGCCGTCCCCGTGTTCGGCGGGCGCAACTGGACCATCGTCTCCGCGCTGCTCCTGCTGCTGCCGACCGGCGCGCTCATCCTCACCGTCGGCGACCCCACCACGCCGTTCCCCGTGCTGCTCGCCGCCGCGGCGCTCGCGGGCCTGGGCGGCGGCAACTTCGCGTCGTCGATGGCGAACATCTCGTTCTTCTTCCCCGAGAAGGAGAAGGGCGCGGCCCTGGGCTGGAACGCCGCCGGCGGCAACATCGGCACGGCGGCCGTGCAGCTCGCGGTTCCGCTGGTCATCGTCACCGGGGCGGGCGTCGCGCTCGACCGGGCCGGCCTGATCTTCATCCCGTTCATCCTGCTGGCCGCGTTCCTCGCCTGGCGCTACATGGACAACCTGTCCACCGCCAAGGCGGACCCGCGCTCGTTCGGCGTGGCGGTGCACCACGGGCACACGTGGGTCATCAGCTTCATCTACATCGGCACGTTCGGATCGTTCATCGGCTACGCGGGCGCCTTCCCGACGCTCCTGGCGGCGCAGTTCCCCCAGGTCGCGATCCCGCTCGCCTTCGTCGGCGCGCTCGTGGGGTCCATCGCCCGGCCGCTCGGCGGCATCCTGGCCGACCGCGTGGGCGGCGCCCGGGTGACCATCGGCGCGTTCGCCGTGATGGCGCTCGGCGCCGTGGGCGCGATCACCGCCCTCGGGTCCGGGAGCTTCGCGCTGTTCTTCGGTTCGTTCCTCGGCCTGTTCGTCGCCACGGGCGTGGGCAACGGCTCCGTCTACCGGATGATCCCCGCGGTCTTCCGGGCGAGCGGCGGGACGGCGAAGGCCGCCGCCGGCTGCATCGGCATCGCCGGCGCCATCGGGGCGTTCGGCGGGTTCCTCATCCCGCGCGGGTTCGCCCTGTCCACCACGGTTGCCGGCTCGATCGTGCCGGCGCTGTGGCTGTTCATCGGCGTCTACGTGGTGATGGCCCTGGTCTGCTGGCTGGTCTACGGACGAGGCGCCATGGCAGAGGCGCGGGTCTGACCGTGCTCGCCACCCCCGGGATCCCCGTCGACTCGCACTGCCCCTACTGCGCGCTGCAGTGCGGGATGTCGCTGACGCCGCGCGCGGCGGTCCCGGGGGTGCCCGGGACCGGGGCGCCGGCGGCGTCCGGCGCGCCGGCGTCGGGCAAGGCGGCGTCCGGCGCGCCCGAGGTGCAGCCGCGTGACTTCCCGACCAACCGGGGCGGGCTGTGCCAGAAGGGGTGGACGTCGGCGGCGGTGCTCGGGGCGGCGGACCGGATCACCACGCCGCTGGTCCGCCGGTCCCTGCTGCCGGGTGGGGACCAGCCGGCCGCTCCGACCGACCCGACCGCCCCGACCGACGGCGGCCGGGGAGCCGGCCCGCTGGTCCCCGTCTCCTGGGAGACGGCGCTCGACCTCGTGGCGTCCCGGCTCGCCGCGCTGGCCGCCGAGTCCGGGCCGGAGACCGTGGCCGTCTTCGGCGGCGGCGGCCTGACCAACGAGAAGGCCTACGCGCTCGGCAAGTTCGCGCGGACCGTCCTGCGCACGCCCAACATCGACTACAACGGCCGGTTCTGCATGGCGTCGGCGGCCGCCGGGATGAACCGGTCGTTCGGCGTCGACCGCGGCCTGCCGTTCCCGCTGGCCGACCTGGGCGGCGCCCAGGCCGTGCTGCTGCTGGGCTCGAACGTGGCCGAGACCATGCCGCCCGCCGTCCAGCACCTCGCCGGGGCGCGGGCGGCGGGCGGGCTCGTCGTCGTGGACCCGCGGCGGTCCGCGACGGCCCGGCTGGCGGAGGACCCGGCGGCCGTGGGCGGGGCGGGCGCCGCCGAGGGCGTGCACCTCGCCCCTGTGCCCGGCACGGACCTGGCAGTGCTGCTCGGCCTGCTGCACGTGGTGCTCGCCGAGGGCCTCGCCGACCGGGAGTACCTGGAGGCCCGCACCACCGGGTTCGACGACGTCGCCCGCTCGGTCGCCGGCTGGTGGCCCGAACGCGTCGAGTCGGTCTCGGGCGTGCCAGCCGCGGAGCTGCGCCGCGTGGCCCGGCTGCTCGCGGCCGCCGCGCCGGTGCACGGCGGCACCGGCGCGTACGTGCTGACCGGGCGCGGCGTCGAGCAGTCCACGCAGGGCACGGCGACCGTCACGGCCGCGATCAACCTGGCGCTGGCGCTCGGGCTGCCCGGCCGGGTGGGGTCGGGGTACGGCGCGATCACCGGGCAGGGCAACGGGCAGGGCGGGCGCGAGCACGGCCAGAAGGCCGACCAGCTCCCGGGCTACCGCAAGATCGACGACCCGGCCGCGCGCGAGCACGTCGCCGCCGTCTGGGGCGTGGACCCCGAGACCCTGCCCGGCCCCGGCGTGCCCGCGGTGCAGCTCCTGAGGTCGCTGGGCGCGCTGGGCCCCGACGGTGCCCGGGCGCCCGGGCGGCCCCGCGCGCTGCTGGTGCACGGCTCGAACCTCGTGGTCAGCGCCCCGAACGCCGGCGGCGTGATCGACCGGCTGCGCAGCCTCGACCTGCTGGTGGTCTGCGACTTCGTGCCGAGCGAGACGGCGCTGCTGGCCGACGTCGTGCTCCCCGTGACCCAGTGGGCCGAGGAGGAGGGCACGATGACGTCGCTCGAGGGGCGCGTGATCCGGCGTCGGGCCGCGGTGCCGGCGCCGGGCGAGGCGCGCTCCGAGCTGTGGATCTTCGCGGAGCTCGCGCGCCGGCTCGGCGCGCCCGAGACGCTGGCCTTCCCGACCGACCCCGCGGTCGTGTTCGACGAGCTCGCCCGGGCCTCGGCGGGCGGCCCCGCCGACTACTCCGGGCTGTCGCACGCGCGGCTCGACGCCGACGAGGCGGCCGGGGGCCCGGGCCTGTTTTGGCCGGTCCCGGCGCGCACGGCGCGCACGGCGCGCGTGTCAGACGCACAGGTCCCTCCCGTGACCTCAGCGTCTGACACGTTGCCGCACCCTGGGACGCCCCGGCTGTTCCTCGACCGGTTCGCGACGCCCGACGGGCGGGCGCGCATGGTCCCCGTCGACCACGTGGGCCCGAGCGACGACGTGCGGCCCGACGCACCGTTCTACCTGGTCACCGGCCGCGTGCTGCAGCACTACCAGTCGGGCGCGCAGACGCACCGCGTGGCCGAGCTGGAGAAGCTCGTGGCCGAGCCGTACGTGGAGCTGCACCCGGTGCTCGGCTTCCGGATCGGCGTGCCCGACGGCGCCCGCGTGCGCCTCACCAGTGCCCGCGGCCGCGTCGAGGCGACGGCGCGCTGGACCGACGCCGTGCGCCCCGACACGGTCTTCATGCCGTTCCACTGGAGCGGCGTCGGCTCGGTCAACCAGGTGACGACGGATGCGACCGACCCGATCTCCGGGATGCCGGAGTTCAAGGTCTGCGCGGTGGACGTCTCGGTGGTCGGCGCGGCCGACCGGCTGGGCACCCTACAGAAGGAGCTCTCGACATGAACCTGCGTGTCCCTGTGAAGGTGGTCGTGGTGGGGTTCGGGATGGTCGGCTCGCGGCTCGTCGACGAGCTGCTGCGCCGGGAGCCCGAGGCCTTCGACATCACGGTGCTCGGCAGCGAGCCCTACGAGCCGTACAACCGGGTGCTGCTGAGCGACGTCGTCGCCGGTCGCACCGACGTCGCGGCCATCACGATGCCCCTGCCCGACGGCGCCCGCGTCACCGTGCGCCGGGGCGTGACCGCGGCGTCGATCGACCGTGCGTCGCGGGTGGTGCACGCCGACGACGGCACCCTGCACCCGTACGACCACGTGGTGCTGGCGACCGGCGCGGCCGCGCGGGTCCCGCCGATCCCCGGCCTGCGCACGCCCGACGGCGGCCTGCCCGCCGGCGTGCACGCGCTGCGCACCCTCGACGACGCCCGCGAGATCGTGGCCGCGACCGTCAACTCCCCGCGCGCCGTGGTGGTGGGCGGCGGCGTGCTGGGCCTGGAGGCCGCCGTCGGGCTCGCGGGCCGCGGCCTGAACGTGACGCTCGTGCACCACGGCCAGGGCCTGATGGAGCGCCAGCTCGACGGGGAGGCCGCCGACGTCGTCCGGGCCGGGCTGGAGGGGCTGGGCGTGACCGTGCGGCAGAACAGCCTGTCGAGCGAGGTGCTCGTGGCAGGCGGCCACGCCGTGGGCATCCGCGTCCGGGAGAACGCGCAGGTCGTCTCCGCGGTGCCGGCGGGCGGCGGCTCGGCGGGCTCCGCCGGTGCGGCCCCGCGCGACGAGGTGGTCGCCGCGCGCCTGGTCGTGTTCTCCGTCGGCACCATCCCGGAGACCGGGCTCGCCGCGGCGGCGGGGCTGACGACGGACCGTGGCATCGTCGTCGGGTACGACCTGGCCAGCCCCGACGACCCGCGGGTGTACGCGGTCGGCGACTGCGCGCAGCCGCCGAGCGGGTCCCGTGGGCTCGTCGCCGAGGGCTGGGACCAGGCGCGGCGGCTGGCGGAGCACCTGGTGTCGCTGGTCGAGCCGGTCGTGCCGGTCGTCGTGGCCGCGGCGTCCTCGTCGGTCGAGCCTGTCGAGACCCGCCCGCTCGCACACCTGCGCCTGCCGGGCGACGAGGCCGGGCCCAGCATGGCCGTGCGCCTCGGCGCCCTGCTGACCAGCGGCGCGACGACGAGCCGCGCGCAGACCGACCGCGGGATCGACACGCGCGGGACCGACGTCGTCAAGGTCAAGGCCGGCCCGCTCAGCATCACCACGATGGGGGTCTGCGGCCCGTCGCGCCCGGACGAGCCGACGCAGCGGGCGGTCCGCCTGGCCGACCCGAGGGCGGGCCGGTACATCGAGGTCGTGGTGTCCGACGGCATCCTCGTGGGTGCCACCTGCGTGGGCGACCCGCGCGTGGCCGCCGACCTCACAGCCGCCTACACCCGCCGCACGCCCGCGCCGTTGGACCCGGCGTTCCTGCTGCTCACGCCCGTCATGGCCGCGGCCTCGCCGGCGTCGTCCCCGGAGCACATGCCCGAGGACGCCGTGGTGTGCCGCTGCAACGGCGTGACCAAGGGCGACATCGCCGGCGCCTGTCCGCCGGGTGCGCACTCGGTCGAGGAGGTGGTGCGCGAGACCCGCGCGACGACGGGCTGCGGCTCGTGCAAGGACGCGGTGTGCGGCCTGGTGGACTGGCTCCGCGCGGAGTCGGTCCCGGAACCGGCATAGCCCGGTGCCGCGCACCTTCACGACGACGGGCGGGTCCACTCCAGCGTGTAGCGGAAGAAGAGCCGACGGCGGGGGCGCGCTCCGGGCAGCACGGCGCGGGCCGTCCGGGAGATCTCCGCGAACGTCTCGGTGGGGTCGCGCACCGGCATCGGCGCTCCGCCGTCGCCGTCGTCCACAGGCCTCCGGGCCGGCTGTGGATGCTTGATCAGCCCGACCAACGGGTTCAGCAACGACGACGGGAGGTCCCACGCCAGGTCGGCCAGGGTCTCCGCCCGCGCCAGCCCGACCACCAGCAGTCGCCCGCCGGGTGCGAGCAGCGCGGCCGTGTGCCGCAGCGCCGCTTCCAGCGGCAGGTGGTGCAGCACCGCGACCATCGTGATCGCGTCGAACTCGCCGTCTACCTCCTCGAACCGGGCCCGGCGCACGGCCACCGCGGGATCACCCGCGAACCGCTCGGCGGCGACGGCGGCCATGGCGGCGTCGGCGTCCACGCCCAGCACCTCGTCGAACCGTCCGCGCAACCGGCTCAGCAGGAGCCCCTTGCCGCAGCCGACGTCGAGCGCCCGTCGCCGTCGGGTCGGGAGCCGGCGCAGGATCCACCCGTGGAAGTGGTTGTTGTGGCTCCACGGGTGCCGCTGGTTGATCCGGTGCAGCCAGCGTCCGCCGGCCCGCACCAGCGGGTTGGGCACTGTCCGGATGTCCATGCGGCTCCACGCTAGCGGTGCATCTCGGCGTGCGGCCAGGCGTCCTTGTCGATACGCTCAACCCAATGTAACTATCATTGAAGATAGTATCTTTCAAGATAGTAAGTGAGGGGGTGTCGAGGTGTCAGAGTATGTCGATCGGAAGCGGCAGACCGCGGAACTGGAGCACCTGCTCGACCAGGTGGTGAACGGGACGGATCGGCCTGGTCGGGCTGTGCTCATCCGCGGTCGACGCCGGGTGGGCAAATCACGTCTGGTCGAGGAGTTCATCCACAAGGCGGGGCTCCCCAGCATGTTCTTCACGGCGGCTGGTCGCTCGGTGCGTGATGATCTCGCGGCCTTCGCCCAGGACGCTGTCGAGTCGACCCTGCCGGGGGCGGAGCTGTTCGCCGGTGATCCGCCGTCCAGCTGGGACAACGCCCTGAGGCTCCTCGCTGCCTCGCTTCCGACCGAGGGTCCGGCGATCGTGGTGCTGGACGAGCTGCCCTACGTCACGGCAGCCGACGACGGCTTCGAGGGTGTGCTCCAGAGGCACTTCGACCGTGAGCTCAGCAGGCGTCCCGTGCTCCTCATCGGGATCGGCTCGGACCTGGCGATGATGGAGGCGCTCAACGACTACGACCGGCCTTTTCATCAGAGAGCGACCGAGATGGTGGTTCCTCCGCTCTCGCCGGCCGAGGTAGGGCGAATGCTCTCGCTATCACCAGGTGACGCGTTCGATGCCTATCTCGTGAGCGGCGGCCTTCCGCTGATCTGCCGGGACTGGGGCAAGGGCAGGGGCCTCTGGGCCTACCTCGAGGAGGCGCTCACTCATCCGACGTCGTCGCTCCTGGTGAGTGCCGAGAGGTCGCTCGCCGCCGAGTTCCCGGGCGATGTGCAGGCTCGACGGGTGCTCGAGGTGATCGGGCAGGGGCAGCGGCGGTTCACCGAGATCGGCTCGAAGGCAGGCGACCTGAGAGCGACCTCCCTGACCCGGTCCCTCGATCTGCTCAGGACGAAGCGCGTGGTGGTGTCCGAGCGGCCGCTCTCGCTCAGGACGTCGACCGACACGAGGTACCGGATCGCCGATCCGTATCTGCTGTTCTGGCTCCATTTTCTCGGTCCTCACCTTGCCGAGATCGAACGAGGACGAGGTGACCGCGTCCTTCATCGGATCCGCGACGAGTGGACGAGGTGGCGAGGGCGTGCCGTCGAACCGGTCGTCCGGGAGTCGATCGCCCTGATGTCCCATGCGGAGCTCCCTGTGCCGGTGGACGGTGCGATGTCGGTCGGGGGTTTCTGGACCCGCACCAACAGCATCGAGGTCGACGTCGTTCTGGCCGACAAGGAACCGGTCGCGAAGAAGGTCTACGGCGTCGGCTCGATCAAGTGGACCACCAAGCCGTTCGGCGTCCGGGAGCTCGGGGAGCTCATCGCCCACCGCGGCCAGGTGCCCGGCGCGTCGGACGGCACAGGCCTCGTGGTCGTCAGCCGGAACGGCGTCGACGACCAGGTCCGTGCGTCCGAAGCGGTTGTGCTCGGTCCTGACGACCTGCTTGCCCAGTGGGGCTGATCCCTGCGCACTCACCGAGCCGGCACCAGCCCTGTGAGGAAGATGTTCGGCTCGGGTAACCGAGGGCGCACCAGCGCGAAAAACCCACGACCTACGGTCAAGACATGGTCAATTCCGGCAATCCTCAGCACCTTGTGGTGATCGGCGGTGGCATGGTCGCGCAGCGGCTCGTCGAGGCGCTGCGCGCCCGGGACGACGCCGGTCGCTACCACGTCACAGTGTTCGCGGAAGAGCCCCGCGCGCCCTACGACCGCGTGGGTCTGACCCGCTGGTTCGAGGAGGGGCCCGAGGGCATCGCCCTGGGCGACCCGGCCCTGTGGGCGGACCCGCTCGTCACCCTGCACACCGACCGCAGGATCGAGTCGATCGACCGTGCGGCGAAGACCGTCACGGACCGCCTCGGCAAGGTGCACGCGTACGACGAGCTGGTGCTCGCCACCGGCTCCAGCGCCGCGATGCCGCCCATCCCCGGGAACGACCTGCCGGGCGTCTTCGTCTACCGCACCATCGACGACGTCGCGGCCCTGCGCGGCTGGGTCGAGGAGAAGCGCCGGAGCTACCCGGAGGGCAAGCCGGTGCGCGGCGCCGTGATCGGCGGCGGCCTGCTCGGCCTGGAGGCCGCCGGGGCCCTGACCGCGCTGGACGCGCAGGCCACCGTCATCGAGTTCGGCACCCACCTGATGGGCGTGCAGGTCGACCTCGGCGGCGGCCACGCGCTCAAGCGCCTGATCAACGGCAAGGGCATCGGCGTCCGCGCGGAGACCGCGACCAGCCAGATGAAGCCGCACCGCCGCACCGGCCACGTGGGCCGGCTCGACTTCGCGGACGGCGGCCGGCTCGACGTCGACGTCGTCGTGGTCGCCACCGGCGTGCGCCCCCGCGACGAGCTCGGCCGGGCGGCCGGGCTGCCGGTCGGGGAGCGCGGCGGCGTCGTCGTCGACCTGACCTGCCGCACCGAGGACCCGCACGTCTGGGCCGTCGGCGAGGTGGCCTGCATCGAGGGCCGCTGCCTCGGCCTGGTCGCGCCCGGCAACACGATGGCCGAGGTGGTCGTCGACCGGCTGCTGGGCGGCCTCGCCGAGTTCCCCGGCGCGGACACCGCGACCAAGCTCAAGCTCTCGGGTGTCGACGTCGCGTCGTTCGGCGACGCGCACGCCCGCACCGAGGACGCCGTCGAGGTGGTCTGGGCCGACCCGGTGGCCGGCGTCTACAAGAAGCTCGTCCTGTCCGACGACGCGCGCACCCTGCTGGGCGGCGTCTTCGTGGGCGACGCCGGACCGTACGCCAGCCTGCGCCCCATGCTCGGCGCAGAGCTGCCCGGTGACGACCCGAGCGCGTTCCTGCTGCCGGAGGGCGGCGGCGGTGCCCCGGGCCTCGAGCTGCCCGACGACGCCAACGTCTGCTCCTGCAACAACGTCTCCGCGGGCACCATCCGCGGCGCCGTCACCGAGCACCAGTGCACCGACGTGCCGGGCGTGAAGGCCTGCACCCGCGCCGGCACCACCTGCGGCGCGTGCCTGCCGCTGGTCAAGAAGCTCGTGGACACCGAGCTGGAGCGCGCGGGCATCGAGGTCAGCACTGCCCTGTGCGAGCACTTCGAGATGTCCCGCGCCCAGCTGTTCGACGCCGTCCGGGTCGCCGACCTGCACTCGTTCAGCGACATCGTGGCCCGGTTCGGGGTCGCTTCGCTGGTCGAGCCTGTCGAGACCCGTGCGTCAGGGGTCTCGACAAGCTCGACCACCATGGTCGGCAACCGCGGCTGCGACATCTGCAAGCCCGTCGTCGCGTCGATCCTGGCGAGCCTCGGCAACGGGCACATCCTGGCGGGCGAGCAGTCCACGCTGCAGGACACCAACGACCACATGCTCGCCAACCTGCAGAAGGACGGCACCTACTCGGTGGTGCCCCGGATGCCGGGCGGCGAGGTCACGCCGGAGGGGCTGATCGTCGTCGGCCAGGTGGCCAAGGACTTCGGGCTGTACACGAAGATCACGGGCGGCCAGCGCATCGACATGTTCGGCGCCCGGGTGGACCAGCTCCCGGACATCTGGCGCCGCCTGGTCGACGCCGGCTTCGAGTCCGGGCACGCGTACGGCAAGTCGCTGCGCACCGTGAAGTCGTGCGTCGGGTCCACCTGGTGCCGGTACGGCGTGCAGGACTCCGTGGGCATGGCCGTCGAGCTGGAGCTGCGCTACCGCGGCCTGCGCTCGCCGCACAAGCTCAAGATGGGCGTCTCGGGCTGCGCCCGCGAGTGCGCGGAGGCGCGGGGCAAGGACGTGGGCGTCATCGCCACGGACAAGGGCTGGAACGTGTACGTGGGCGGCAACGGCGGCCAGACGCCGCGGCACGCCAGGCTGCTCGCCGAGGACCTGACGTCCGAGGAGCTCCTGCGGACCGTCGACCGCTTCCTCATGTACTACGTCCGCACCGCCGACCGGCTGCAGCGCACCGCGCCGTGGATCGAGGAGGTCGACGGCGGCCTGGAGGGCGTGCGCGAGGTGATCATGGAGGACTCGCTCGGCATCTGCGCCGACCTGGACGCCGCCATGGCCCGCCACGTCGAGAACTACGAGGACGAGTGGAAGGCCGTGCTGGAGGACCCGGAGAAGCTGCGCCGGTTCTCCTCCTTCGTCAACGCCCCCAAGGACGCCGACCCGTCGCTGGCCTACGTGACCGAGCGGGGCCAGCGTCGTCCGGCGACGTCGGCCGAGCGCGCGTCCGGCGTCGTCATCGCAGGTCCCAAGCTGGAGGTACGAGCATGACCGTCGACGACGTGGCGGCCCTCCGGGTCGCCGGGGCAGCCGCGGGCCCGGCCCGCTGGGAGCGGGCCTGCCTGCTCACCGACCTGTTCCCGGAGCGCGGCGCCGCCGCGCTCTTCGGGGACGTCCAGGTGGCCCTCTTCCGCCTGCCGGACGACGCCGCCTACGGCGTCCACGCCGGGCAGGTCCACGCGGTGCAGAACCTGGACCCGTTCTCGGCGGCGAACGTGATCTCGCGCGGGATCGTCGGCACCCGGGCCGGCGAGCCCACGGTGGCCGCGCCGGTCTACAAGCAGGTGTTCTCCCTGGTCACGGGCACGTGCCTGGTGCTGGCGGACAAGACCCCGAAGGACGACCTGCCCGCCGACCTGGTGACCTACCCGGTCGAGGTCCGCGAGGACGTGGTCTACGTGGGTCTCCCGTGACGACCGGTCGTGTGACGCTCGTCGGGGGCGGACCGGGCGCCGTCGACCTGCTGACCGTGCGGGCCTGGCGGGCGCTGCAGGCGGCCGACGTCGTCGTGGCCGACCGGCTCGGGCCCGTCGAGATCCTCGCCGAGCTGCCGCCGCACGTCCGGGTGGTCGACGTCGGCAAGGAGCCCGGCCGGCACCCGGTGCCGCAGGAGCGCATCAACGAGCTGCTCGTGGAGCACGCCCGGGCGGGCGCCCACGTGGTGCGGCTCAAGGGCGGCGACCCGTTCGTGCTCGGCCGCGGCGGCGAGGAGGTGCTCGCGTGCGTGGCGGCCGGCGTGCCGGTCGAGGTGGTCCCGGGCATCACGTCCGCCGTGGCCGTGCCGGGGCTGGCCGGTATCCCGCTCACCCACCGCGGCGTCACCACGGGCTTCCACGTGGTCTCGGGCCACTGCGCCACGGGGTCCGCCGTCGACGTGTCAGACGCACAGGTCCCTCGGGGGACCCACATGTCTGACACGTCCGGGCCGCTCGACGCCGCGGCTCTCTCCTGCGTGCGCGACGGCACGGCTACGCTTGTCGTACTGATGGGGGTGCGGTCCCTCGGCGCGATCGTGGCGCAGTCCCTGGCCGCAGGCGCCGATCCCGGAACTCCCGTGGCGATGGTGGAGAACGGTTCCACGCCGGAGCAGCGCGTCACGCGGGCCCGTCTCGACGAGGCGGCAGCCGTGGCGGCGGCCCGTGGTGTGCGGTCGCCCGCGGTCGTCGTCATCGGCCGCGTGGCCGCGGCAGGGCTTCTGGAGGGTGCGGATGAGCGACGTCTGGCAGGTGCCGGTGTCTGATGTCGCAGCGCCCGCCCACGCGCAGGCCGCCCACCCGACGCTGGGCCAGGTCATGGCCGGGGCGACCGTGCTCGTCACCGCCGAGCGCCGGGCCTCCGAGCTCGCCGCCGCGCTGGAGCGGCGCGGCGCCACGATCCGGCACGCGCCCGCGCTGAGCATGATCCCGCACGTCGACGACGAGACGCTGATCGCCGCTACCCGGGCCATCGTCGCCGCGCCGCCCGACGTCCTCGTGGTGACGACCGGGATCGGGTTCCGCGCCTGGATCGAGGCCGCCGACGCGCACGGGCTCGCCGAGCCGCTGCTGGCAATGCTCACCGGGACCCGGCTCGTCGCCCGCGGGCCCAAGGCCCGCGGCGCGATCCAGGCCGCCGGGCTGCAGGCCGACTGGGTGGCCGAGTCCGAGACGTCCGCCGAGGTGGCGGAGGTGCTGCTCAGCGAGGGTGTGGACGGCCTGCGCATCGCGATCCAGCACCACGGCGCGGGCGCCGACGGCCTGGACGAGGTGTTCGAGAAGGCCGGCGCGCAGGTCGCCAGCCTCGTCGTCTACCGGTGGGGCCCCGCGCCGGACCCCGCCGCCGTCCGCGACTCCGCGCACGCCGTGGCCGACGGCGAGATCGACGCGGTCGTGTTCACGTCCGCCCCGGGCGCCGAGGCCTGGCTGCAGGCCGTCGAGGCGGAGGGGCTGGTCGAGCGCGTCCGGGCCCGGTTCGCCGACGGCGGGACGGTCGCCGCCGCCGTCGGGCCCGTGACGGCCAAGCCGCTGGAGCACCGCGGGATCGTGCCGCTGCAGCCCGAGCGCGGCCGGCTCGGCGCGCTCGTGCGCGCGCTGGTGGGGCACTACGAGCGCATCGAGTCCGTGGCGCTGAGCACGGTGGCCGGGTCGCTGGTGATCCGCGCGCGGGTCGCGGTGCTGGACGGGCAGGTGCTGCCCCTGTCCCCGACGGGGGTCGCGGTGCTGCGGCTGCTCGCCGCGGCGGAGGGCGACGTCGTGCCCCGGGACCAGGTGCTCGCCGCGCTGCCCGGCGACTCGCAGGACACCCACGCGGCCGAGGTGGCGATCGCGCGCCTGCGTGAGGCGGCGGGCCGGCGCGACCTGATCCGCACCGTGGTCAAGCGGGGCTACCGCATCGAGCTGGCCTGAGGGACCGGCCCTCTGGCCCCCGTTTCGGCGGGCTCGCTCCTCTTTGAGGCCTAAGTTTCTTCGCTCTGCGGCTGTTCAAAGCGAAGAAACTTAGGCCTCGAAGGGGACCGGGCTTCCGCGTCCGGACCGGGCATCCGCGTCCAGGATCAGTCCGCGAGCTTGAACGCGAGCTCCGTGTCCCACTGCGCCATGTCGGGCTGCTCGGCGGGGTCGGTCAGGTAGTGCTCGAACCGGCCCGCCCACGCGTCGCCGGCTTCGGTGTCGTGCCGGTCGAACGTGAGCCCCTCCTCGTCGGCCCACCGCAGCAGCGCGCCGGTGGCGTCGACCAGGCCGTCGGGGTGCCCGTGGTGGACGGTCGTCACGTAGCGCCCGGCCGGGGTCGCGCCCACCGTGACGTCGCCGGACGAGGTGAGCGCTGCGTCGTCGGGCACGGGGAAGCCGACCTCGACGACGAGCTCGGCGGCCATGTCGATCACGTGATACCGGAAGTACGGGGCACCGGCGGGGTGCGAGCCGTGCTCGACGATCCAGCCGGCGATCTCGGGGATGCGGTCGGCGATCCTGGCGATCTCGGCCATGGTGACCGTGTCGACGATGCCGGCGGTGGGGGTCTCGGGGCGCGTCTCGACGCGGTAGGTGCTCATGCGGGTCGGACCGCCGGGACCGCGCGGACTCATCGGTCTAGCGGAGCGCGCCGACCAGCACGGACTCGACCAGCTCGCGGACGGCGGTGTCGTCCGGCCGTGCGCCCAGCTCGCCCGCGAACATCAGGTGCCCCGTGCCCACGACCGTCATCGCGAGGTAGCGGGGCTCGGCGCCGGCCGCCACGCGCCCGTACGACTGCTCGGCGGCCAGGTAGGTCGCCAGCGCCCCGGTGATCTCGGCGAGCAGCGGCACCCCCGCGGGCGACGTCTCGCGCAGGCGGCGGCGCAGCTCGTCGCGCGCCGTGATCAGCGCGACGACGGCGAGCGCGACGGCGTCGAGCGTCACGGCAAGGAACCCGGACACGTTGCCGACCACCGTGCCGGAGCCCGCGCCGGCGATCAGGTGTTCGCCGGCGTCGTCGGCCTGCTGGATCCGGGTGCGGACCAGCGCGGCGAGGAAGTCGTCGAAGTCCGCGAAGTGGCGGTGCAGCACCCCCTTGGCGACGCCGGCCTCGTCGGTCACGGCGCGGCTGGTCAGCGCCGCGGCGCTGCCGGTCGCGAGCAGGCGTTCCGCGGCGGCCACGAGCTGGGCGCGCGGGTCCTGGAGCGCTACTCCGGTAGGCATGGACGGCCCCTCTCCTGTCGCCGGGCCGCGGGGTGCGGCTGAAGCAATGTTGCACGAGTGGGCGACCGCCCACTAGCGTGGGCGCATGCCCACTTCCAGCTCGCCCGGCGACCTCACTGCCTCTCACCTGCACCGTGGCGCCGCCGAGGGGTTCGGCGCGGCCGCCGAGCGGTACGACCGTTCGCGCCCCGTCACGCCGCGTGCGGTCGCGGACGCCGTCCTCGGCTACCTGGGCGACGGCAACCGGCTGGGTGACGACGGCGGGCCGGACGACGCCGCCGACGCCGCTGACACCGCCGACGGCACGCCGGCCACCGCCGCCGCACCCGCACCGCCCCGCCTGCTCGACGTCGGCATCGGCACCGGCCTCTCCGCCCTCCCCTTCCGCGCGGCGGGAGCCGAGGTGCTGGGCGTCGAGGTCGACGAACGCATGGCGGCCGTGGCCCGGGCGCGCGGCCTGGACGTCCAGGTGGCGCGGTTCGAGGACTGGGACCCGGCGGGCCGGCGGTTCGACGCCGTCGTCTCCGGCATGACCTGGCACTGGGTGGACCCGGTCGCGGGCGCCGCGCAGGCCGCCCGGGCGCTGCGCGACCGGGGCGTGCTCGCGGTGTTCTGGCACGCGGCCGACCTGCCGCCCTCGCTCCGGTCGGCGCTGCACGGCCTGTACTCCCGCGAGCTGGCCGGCACCCCGGGGGCGGGCATGTACGCGCCGGGCCGCTCGGCCGCCCAGGGTTACGAGGCGATGCTCGACCGCGCCGAGGCGGGCCTGACCGAGGCGGGCGGGTTCGGCACGCCGCAGCGGTGGCGGCACGCGTGGGAGCGCCGGTACACGGTCGAGGAGTGGCTGGACCAGGTGCCGACGTCCGGCGGGTTCGGCCGGCTGCCCGAGCCGGTGCGGCGCGCGGTCCTGGCCGGCGTCCGGTCCGCCCTGGAGCAGGACGAGGCCGTCACCGACGGCGCGTTCACCGTGCGCCACACCACCGTCCTGCTGGCGGCCCGCCGGACGACCTGATCCCGTACGGTCCCGTCTCAACGGTCCGCGCCCTCCGTCCGTTACGGGCAGCAGGACGAGGGGAGACCGACATGGTCCAGTGGGAGACCGAGCTGACGGAGCTCGTGGTCCGGCGCGGCGGAGCGCTGGTCGGGTACGCGTACTCGCTGACACGCGACAAGGCGCAGGCCGAGGACCTGGTGCAGGACGCGCTGGTCAAGGTCTACTCCCGGCTGCGCCGTCCGCCGCGCTCGGGCGAGGCGCAGCTCGACCTGCGACGTTCCGAGAGCACCGGCGCGGAGGCGTACGTGCGGCGCGCGATCCTGACCATCTACCTGGACGGCTACCGCAGGCGGAACCACTGGGTCGCCCTGAAGCACCTCCTCGCCGAGGACGCCCACACGCCCGGGGCGGACCGGGTCGCCACCGCGCGGGTGGACGTCGGCGTCGCCCTGCGCCGGCTCTCCCCGCGGCAGCGCGAGGTGGTGATCCTGCGGTTCTTCGACGACCTGACGGTGCCGCAGATCGCCGCGGCCCTCGGGACCAGCCAGGGCACGGTCAAGCGGCACCTGTTCGACGCGTCGGCCGTGCTGCGCGACGCGCTGGCCGAGGCCACGGCACCGGAGCTGGACACGTCGCTGGACGAGCGGCTGGACGCGGTGACGGGTGCGGTCCGGCGTCGTCGGACGGCGAAGGTGGCCGCGATCGGCGGCGTCTCGCTGGTCCTTATCGTGCTGCTGGGGTTCGCCGCGGCGTGGGGGCCGGGGCGCTTCCTCTCGGATCCCGTGCCGCCGGCCACGCCGAGCCCCGAGACGTCGGGCGACGCGGTCAGGGTCGGCTGGGTGCCGGCCGGCTGGTCGGCGATCGGCGACCAGTATCTCTGCGGCATGGACGTGACGGCCCTGACGTCGACGTCGGACGTCGTGGGCCTGGAGCTGACCGGGGACGTCGAGGCCGCCGACGGCGGGGACGAGCGGGACGACTTCCTGAGCGCACCGGTCCGGATCGTGCGAACGGATGCGGAAGGACCGGCGCTGGACGGGGGACCTCCGCGTCTGGTCTTCGCGCGGAACGGCCAGGTGGTGGACCTCGGCCGGGGCTGGACCGAGGGCGGGTACGCGCTGCCCGGCGCGGGTGGTTCGGTCGCCCGGGTCGCCGAGGCGGACGCGTTCACCGCGTGCGGGGCGTGGACGACGAAGGGACCGGAGACACCATGGGGGGTGTACCTGGACCCGCGTCCCGCCGGTACCTATGACGTGTACGCCGCGATGTACTGGACGGCGGGCGACGGCGACGTCGAGCTGGTCGTCAGCGAGCCCGTGACCATGGAGGTACCCGCCCTCGACGTGCCCGGCGAGGAAGAGCCGGCCGCCGGTATCCGCGACGGCTACCAGCCGCCGTGGCTGGCGGGCACCAGCCTGGCGTGCGGGGACCCGGCGTCCGACATCCCGGGCAGGTTCTACGACTCCTGGGGACCGGAGTCGCTGGACGTCGGCAGCTCGGCGCAGGGGATGTCGCTCCGGTTCGAGAACACGGAGGGCCCGGACCTCGACACGACGCGGACGCCGCCCACGCTGGTCTGGCTCAACGACGGTCGCGTCGTCTCCGTCGGCTCCGACGTCTGGTCGGAGCCCGTGGAGCCCTTCCGGGCCGACGGGAACGGCAGCGGCCGGATACCCGTCGCGATCGGCGATCCCGACCCCGCGTGCCTGCTGGATCCCGACGCGGGGCTGCCCGAGGGAGACTACGAGGCCTACGTGCTGATGGAGATCGCGCCCGGCTCGGGCGGTGAACGGCGCTTCATCTCGGCGGAGCTCGAGGAGTCGATCTCCTACGAGCCCGGACGCTGACGGGCAAGGTGGTCACCGCCATCATCGTTTTGCCCCCACCGCCCGTCGGAGAGGGTGAGAGGGAAAGGGGGCGTCACCGATGGCGCAGTGGGAGAGCGAGCTCGAGGAGCTCATGGCGCGGCGGGGCCGCGCACTGGTGGGGTACGGGTACACGCTGTGCCGGGACCGGGGGCAGGCCGAGGACCTGGTGCAGGACGCGCTGGTCAAGGTGTTCTCGCGGCTGCGGCGACCGCGGGAGATGTCGGGCACGGCGCAGGTCACGGACCTGGACCAGCCGCGGCTGACCAACGCGGAGGCCTACGTGCGCCGGGCCATGCTGACCATCTACCTGGACGGCTACCGCCGGCAGACGAGCTGGACCGGCATCAAGCACCTGCTGGCCGACGACGACCGCGCGCCCGCGGCGGAGCGCGTCGCGACGGCCCGGGTCGACGTCGGCGTGGCGCTCGCCAGGCTCTCCCCGCGGCAGCGCGAGTCGGTGGTGCTGCGGTTCTTCGAGGACATGACGGTGCCGCAGATCGCGCAGACCCTCGGCACGAGCCCGGGCACCATCAAGCGGCACCTGTCCAACGCGATGGAGCTGCTGCGCGACTCGCTCGCGGAGATCACGGTCCCGGAGATGGACACGACGCTGGACGAGCGGCTCGACGCGGTCTCGGGCCTGGTGCGCCGCCGCCGCGGGGTCAAGGTGGCGGCCATCGGCGGCGCCTCGCTGGTGGTCGCGGGCATGCTGGCCGTCGCGGCGCTGTGGGGGCCGTCGCGGCTCCTGTCCGAGCCGGTGGTCCCGGCGACGCAGAGCCCCGAGCTGTCCAGCGCCCAGGCGGGCGGGCAGGTGCCCAGCCAGTGGAGCGAGCACGGCCCGAAGTACCAGTGCGGCATGGAGGTCACGGAGCTGACGTCGACGTCGGACACGGTGGGGCTGGAGCTTACGGGCGACCTGACCGTCGACGAGTACGGGCTCTCCGCGCCCGTCCGGATCACCCGGACCGACACGGACGGGCCGGCGCTGGACGGCGGCGAACCCATGCTGGTCTTCGCCCAGAACGGCCAGGTCGTCGACCTCGGGGCGGGCTGGCACGAGGGCGGCTACGTGCTGCCCGACGCCGGGAGCTCCAAGGACGCCGTCGCTCAGGCCAACGGGGCCACGGCCTGCGGTGACTGGACCGTCGGCATGACCTCGGAGACCTACCTGGAGCCGCGCCCGGCCGGCACGTACGACGTCTACGCCGTCATGCCGTGGACCGACTTCGAGGAGAACAGCGGGATGGCCGTCAGCGAGCCGGTCACCATGCAGGTGCCGGAGATCGACCTGCCGGCCGAGGAAGCGCTGACCGTCGACATCCGCGACGGCTACCAGCCCGAGTGGCTGGCGGGCACGGACCTGACCTGCGGCGCCCACGCCTCCGACATCCCGGCCGGCCCGCACCTGCCGTGGGAGCGGTCGGGCGTGTCGCTCGGCGACGCCTCCGACGGCGACGACGCCCTGACGCCGACCGGCAAGGCCCGCGTCGTGTTCACGGAGCTCCGGGGCAAGGCCGTCGACATGACGCGCACCCCGGTCACCCTGGTCTGGATCAGCGTGAGCGGGCAGGTCGTCGGGGTGGGCCGCGACGTCTGGTCCGAGCCGGCCGAGCCGCTGCGGCTCGACCCGAAGGGCACCGAGACCGTCGACGTGCCGATCGAACCCGACACGACCTGCCTGACGCACCCGGACGAGGGCATGCCCGACGGCGAGTACGTGCTGTACGCCCTCACGCAGCTCGACCCCGGCGCGGACGGTGAGCCGCAGTACGTGGCCGCCGAGGCCACTGTCCACATGATCGGCGAGTGACCGGTCCGGTGCCGGCGAGAGCCGACCAACGATTCCTCCCCGGTGCGCGTCATGGGGTGTGTGGAGACGATGACAGCACACACGCACCGGGGAGGTGGCCATGGCGGGATGGGAGACCGAGCTCGATGAGCTCATGAGGACGCGCGGGAGCGCGCTGGTCCGCTACGCCTACATGCTCTCCGGCGACCGCGCCCTCGCCGAGGACCTGGTCCAGGACGCCCTGGTGAAGGTCTACTCGCGGCTGCGCCGCCCCGGCCGGGGCGGCGTGGGCGTGACCGCGGGGAGCAGGGCGCACGACCTCGACTCCCCGTTCACCAACGTGGAGGGCTACGTGCGGCGCGCGGTCCTGACCATCTACCTGGACGGCTACCGCAAGCGGCAGCGCTGGTCCGGCATCAAGCACCTGCTGGCCGACGACCCCAGCACCCGCGGCGCCGACCAGGCGGCGTCGGCCCGGGTCGACGTGATGACGGCGCTCGCGAAGCTCGGCGCCCGGGAACGCGCGTGCGTGGTGCTGCGCTACTTCGAGGACATGACGGTGCCGCAGATCGCCGACGCCCTGGGCACCGCCCAGGGCACGGTCAAGCGGTACCTGTCCGACGCGACCAAGAACCTGCAGGAGATCCTGCGCCCCGACGACTTCCGACCTGCCGAAGGGAGGGCCGCCCGATGAGCCACGACGACCTGAACGACCGAACCGGCCAGAACGACTTCCTGAGCGGTGCGCTCCATGGCGCAGCCGACGCCATGCCCGGTGGGGAGGTGAACGACTTGCACGTCTCGTTCGGAGTGGTGCGCGACCGCGTGCGGCGGCGTCGTGCGGTGAAGGTCGGCAGCCTCGCCGGCGCCAGCCTGGTGATGGCGGGGGTCCTGGCCTTCGGCGTCACGCAGTCTCCGGTGTGGGACAGCGAGCCGGTGCTGCCCGGGACGCCGAGCGAGAACGTCGCCCCGAACCGGTCCGCGGACCCGACCCCGTCGGGGCCGCCCGCGACGAGCGTGATCCAGGACGGGTACCAGCCCTCGTGGATCAAGGACCTGGACGTCGGTCTGTCGTGCGGCATGCCGGTGGAAGACCTGGAGACGACGGCGGCCGGCTGGTCGGCAACGTCGATCGGCGACATCTACTCCGTGGCCTCGGAGCTGGACGGTGAGCCCTCGACGAGCCTCGGCATGGCCGCGACCGTCGCGGGGACCGGGTCGCTCCCCGCCCCGCCGGTCCTGGTCTGGAGCCAGGGCGGCGTCGTCGTGGACCTGGGGGTGGACGTCTTCGACGGGGGAGTGCTGCGCGAGCCGCTGGTGGGCTCTGTCGGCGACGCGACCGAGGCGCAGGGCATGGAGTTCACCACCTGCGCGCCCATCGAGTCCGAGACGGAGGACCACTTCGGGACGCGCCTGCCCGAGGGTGACTATCAGGTGCGGGTGGTCGCCTTCCCGCAGTCCGACTCGGGCCAGTGGGAGACGGTGGTGAGCGAGCCGGTCGCCGTCCGTATGGACGCCGACGGCGCGCACAGCCCCACCGGAACGCGCGGCGGCGACGCGACCATCGAGCCGCCGGAGCGTGTCGAGGGCGAGCTCACCCGGATGGTCCTGGACCGCAGCACCAGCCGGGTCTCGGCGCAGGAGACGCAGTTTGGGTACGTGACCACCGGCACGCCGGTGATCACCGCCGAGTGCGAGAGCACCAACCCGGAGGACGAGGTGTCGATCGAGGTGGTGCAGCCCTCCACCGACGAGTCGTTCGCGACCTTCGACGTCCCCTGTGACGGTGAGCCGTTCGTGTCGGATCCGGTGGTGGGCGGTGGCGAGGAGGAGGTCGTCGACCTCCGGCTGGCGAGCGTGCCGGACGGCGTCGCGCGGTTCTGGGCGACCCTCGCCCCGAACGCCGGCGGTGACAGTGGTGGCGACGCCGCCGGTGCCTGCTCCGCCGATGGCCTCGGCCTTGCCTTTGACCCGGCGAACGCGCAGAGCGAGGCGGCCGGGGCGACGGCGAAGGCCATCGTGGACGCCGCGCTGGCCTGCGACCAGGACCGGCTCGTCGAGCTGGCGACCGAGTACCCCACGGAGCTGCTGGTCCCCGCCCAGCCCGCGGAGCAGGTGTTCGCCCTGCCCGAGGACGAGTCGCTGCACTACCTGACCCTGGTCGGGCTCCTGGCCGGTACGGAGGAGGCCGACCAGGGCGGCGGGACGTTCGTCTGGCCCCGGGTCGCGACCGAGGAGTTCCGCGACTCGGACGAGGCCTGGCAGGAGGTGGTGGACGCGGGCGTGCTCACGCCGGGGGACGCCGACGCGCAGCGGGCCGAGGGGCTCGGCTACACGGGGCTGCGGATCGCGATCGACTCCGACGGCAACTGGCGGTACTACTCCGCCACGCCCTGACCCCGCCGTCGTCGGGCAGGGACCGGCCTGCCCAGGCGAACAACGGATCGGGCCGAGAAAGTTCGGTCCGTGTCCCAACGGTTCCTGCGCCCAGCTCGTATATGGGCATGAGCGGGGCGCAGGAACCGCAGGATAAGGGGACGAGAACGTGATGGGGCAGACGACGTGACCGGGTCAGGGCAGGCCCCGCGATGAGCGCGCGCTGGGACGACGAGCTCACGGAGCTCGTGACCCGCCGGGGCCGCGCGCTCGTGGGGTACGGCTACGCGCTGACGGGCGACGTGCGCCGCGCGGAGGACCTGGTGCAGGATGCGCTGGTGCGTGTGTTCCGGCGGTTCCGCCGCCCGGAGGCCGCGGGTGCCGAGGGCATCACGGAGTTCCCGCTGAACGAGGGCGGGCAGCACGCGGGCATCGAGGCGTACGTGCGCCGGACGATGCTCAACCTCTATCTCGACGAGGCCCGGCGGTTCACGCTGTGGCGCAAGGCCCAGCCCAAGGTGGCCGTCGAGGACCGGGTGCGCGCGCCCGCGTCGGACATCACCGCCCGCGCAGACGTGACCGTCGCGCTGCGCGGCCTGAGCCCGCGCCAGCGTGCCTGCGTGGTGCTCCGCTTCTACGACGACCTCACCGTGCCCCAGATCGCCGCGACGCTCGGCATCGCGGAGGGCACCATCAAGAGACACCTGGCCGACGGGATCAGCGCGCTGCGCGGTGTCCTCGTGCCGGAGGGAGAGCTGCGATGAGCGGGCACGACGACCACGGCGCCGACGACCTCGGCATCGGCCGCGACGTGCTGCGGCAGACCATCGACGCGCTGGTCTCGGGCGCCACGCCGACCGACCGGCCCAGCGCGCCGGAGGAGAACCTCGGTCTGCTGCGGCGCAGGGTGCGGACCTGGCGGGTCGCCAAGGCCGGCGTGATGGGGCTGGGCACGGCCGCCGTCGTGGGCGCGCTCGCGTTCAGCGCCGCGCAGGCTTCGACCTTCACGCGGTCCGAGCCGCTGCCCGGACGTCCCACGATCGAGGCCACGGAGACAGGCCCGGTGCCGTCGGAAATCCCGACGACGCGCAGCTCGCCGAGCCCGACGGCGTCGGTGAGCCCGTCGCCGTCCGCCTCGCCGTCGGACACCCCGGACGTGGAGCCGACGCCGGACGCGGGCGCATCGTCCGTGGCCACGGGGGAGCCGGACGGGACCGAGAACCCGGACGGGCCGGCTGCGGCGTGGCCGCCGTTCGAGCCGTTCGACGAGGGCTACCTTTCGTGGGCGTTCGACGCGTCGCCGGTGGCCTGCGGGCTGCCGATCGGTGACCTGCCGCGGGATCCCGTCCGGTTCACGATCGAGCCGAACGACTCTCCTGCCGACCTGCGCGTCACCTCGGCGTTCACGATCCGCGAGGTGGCCGGTGAGTCCCACGAGCTCGAGACCGGCGCCGAGCCGGAGTACCTGCTGTTCCACGACGGGCGGCTGGTGAGCTCGAGCGTCGGCGCCCGCGATGCCGGGTACTGGGGCGAACCCGTGGATGCTGTGGAATCTGCCTCCCCCGGCCAGACCTGGCAGGTTGCGAAGGGCTACACGGTCGAGATCAACGTGACCTCGACGTGCGGGGAGCGGCAGGAGAACGAGGGGTTGCCGTCACTGGAGTTCTCCACACCGCTGCCGGCCGGTGAGTACGAGGTCGTGTACGCGGCCCCGTACCGGCTGCTCGACGCCGACACGTGGGAGCTCGCCCTCAGCGAGCCGTACCCGGTCACCATCCCCTGACCCCGTGTCAGACGCTCAGGTCACCCGGGTGACCTGAGCATCTGACACGTGGGGCGGGTGGTGGCTCGCGACGATCGCGGCGCTGCGCCGTCGGCCCCAGCGGTCGAGGCGCTCGCGGCCCCCGGGAAGCCGGCCGAGCACGCGGTACCGCCACGTGTTGAGCGGCAGCAGGTACGCGTGCGCCCACGGCGGGCGCAGCGGCAGGCCGAGCTCGCGCATGCTGCGCACACCGAGAAACGCCGTCAGCATCGACAGCAGCCGCTCCCGCTCGAACCACGCCCGCGACGGCTGCCACCATGTCGGCCCGCGATAGGTCCGTTCGGCCTGTGCGGCGACCACGGCCCGCGCCAGCCGCGGCCCGGCGTCGGAGATGCCGGCCTGCGCGAGCAGCACGTGCTGGTTGAGGCGGTGCCGCGCCCACTCGTCGTCGACCAGGAAGTCGGGGTGCACGCCCAGCAGGTGCCCCACCCACTTCCACAGGTGCATCAGCGCCCGGCTGTCCGACGGCGGGACGGGCACGCCCAGCGCGCGACACCCCAGGATGAGGGTGCCGTCGAACAGGCCGAGCGTCGCCGCCTGGTCCGCCTGGTTGATCGGCAGGCCCCAGCGGGCGGTGTCCCAGGGCTCGGTGTCCCCGCGGCCCGGGCCGGAGCGGTCCGCGAACGAGGCGCCGACCAGGGCGTGCATCACCCGGACGTGCACGGTGGCCCGCCAGGCCGGGCCGAACGGCCGCAGTGCGCCCGGCTCTGTCAGCCCGACCGTCCACTCCTGCGTCTCGGCGAGCCGGCGCAGCGTGCCGCCGGTCAGGGCGCCGGTCGCGGCGAGCAGGTCCGTGGGCCCGCCGAACCGGTACCCGCCCACGAGCGAGAGCTGGAGCAGCACGTCGGCGGCGTTCTGGCCGAGCCGCCGCTGCACCGCCGCCCCCTGCTCGACGAGCTCCCAGTCCACCCAAGAGGGCACGGCGGTGACCTCCCTGACGAACTTCCGCAGCGTCTCGGGCTGGGGACCCGCGCTGACGTCGGCAGCCTCCTGGGCACCGCCGCCCTCGAGTTCGGCACGTTCCTGGTGTCCGGAAATGAGATCGGTCGGTTGCGTCGAGATCGGGCGATCAACCGAC
>NZ_JBHVEG010000019.1:0-59109 GCF_042802395.1 Promicromonospora sp. NPDC057488 | reverse complement strand
GATGAATACCGGCCGGTGGCCGGACCGGCGGCGCTCTCGGCGCCGGCCGGTCCGACCACCGGCACAGCCATGTCAGTCACTGATCCCCCACACCGAGCGATGAGCATCGAGGAGCTCTTGTGACCACCACCGACAGTCCGCCGGACGCCCAGCCCGGCCGGCTGAAGCCGCCCACCCGACGGCGCAACCACGGCGACACCGAGCGCGGCTTCAGCCGGGTGTTCCGCTGGATCACCACCGGGTCCGGCGCGTTCCTGCTGCTGGTCCTGGCAGCCGTCGCCGTGTTCCTCGTCGCGCGCGGCCTGCCCGCGCTGACGGCGTCGCCGGAAGAGCTCAGCGACAAGGGCGGCCTGCCCGCCGGGATGAACTCGCTCTGGGACCTGGTCGGCCCCCTCGTGTTCGGCACGCTCCTGGCCGCGGCCATGGCGCTGCTGCTCGCGACGCCGGTCGCCATCGGGATCGCGCTGTTCATCTCCCACTACGCTCCCCGCCGCGCCGCCTCGGTGATCGGCTACGTGATCGACCTCCTGGCCGCGATCCCGTCCGTGGTGTTCGGCCTGTGGGGCGGGCGCACGCTGGCCCCGATCATCAGCGACGTGTGGGTGTGGATCGGCGGGGCGCTCGACTTCCTGCCGTTCTGGACCGTGAACGTGACGAACACGGGCCGCTCGCTCGCGACGGCGTCCGTCGTGCTTGCCGTGATGGTGCTGCCGATCATCACGGCGGTCTCCCGCGAGGTCTTCCTGCAGACCCCCACGCTGCACGAGGAGGCCGCGCTCGCGCTCGGCGCCACGCGCTGGGAGATGATCCGCACGGCCGTGCTGCCGTTCGGCCGCTCCGGCGTCATCTCGGCCGCGATGCTCGGCCTGGGCCGCGCGCTCGGCGAGACGATGGCGGTGCTGATGATCCTGTCGCCCGGCATCCTCTACTCGTTCCAGATCTTCGACTCGGGCCAGCAGCAGACCATCGCCGCCTTCATCGCGTCGCGGTTCGCCGAGGCCAGCGGGCTCGCGGTGAACGTGCTCATCGCCACCGGCCTCGCGCTGTTCGTCATCACCATGGTGGTCAACATGGGCGCCCGCGCGATCGTCGCGCGGCGCAAGGAATTCTCGGGAGCCAACTGATGAGCGCCACGACCTCGATCACGGACGACGCCGGCGCCGTCGAGCGCACGCGCGCCCTGCTCACCACCGCCGACGGCGGCCGCAGGCGCGCCGACCGGGCCATGACGGTCCTGATCTACGGTGCCTTCCTCCTCGCCGTCATCCCGCTCGTGTCCCTGCTGTGGACGGTCGTCGTCAACGGCATCGAGCGGTTCAACGGTGACTTCCTCTTCACCTCGATGCGCGGCGTCTTCGGCGGCATGGACATGGGCGGCGCCTACCACGCCGCCATCGGAACGCTGATGATCACGCTCACCGCCACGGTCATCTCGGTGCCGATCGGCCTGCTGGTCGCGATCTACCTCGTCGAGTACGGCCGCGGCGCGCTCGCCCGGGCCACGACCTTCTTCGTGGACGTCATGACGGGTATCCCGTCGATCGTCGCGGGCCTGTTCGCGTTCGCGCTGTTCACGATCTTCCTGGGCCCGGGTGCCAAGCTCGGCATCATCGCCGCGGTCGCGCTGAGCGTGCTGATGATCCCCGTGGTGGTCCGCTCCTGCGAGGAGATGCTCAAGCTCGTCCCGAACGAGCTGCGGGAGGCGTCCTACGCGCTGGGCGTGCCCAAGTGGCTCACCATCGTCCGGGTCGTGCTGCGCACCTCCGTGGCCGGCATCACGACGGGTGTGCTGCTCTCCATCGCCCGGGTGATCGGCGAGACCGCCCCGATCCTCATCACCGCCGGTGTGTCGGACTCGATCAACTTCAACCCGTTCGACGGGCGCATGATGACTCTGCCGGTCTACATCTTCAGCCAGTACCGTCAGGGACCGGTGCCCTGCCGGGAGGACGCGCTCGACTGCCTGGTGAGCATCAACTTCGACCGGGCGTGGGCCGCCGCCCTCCTGCTGATCATCATCGTCATGCTCCTCAACCTCATCGGGCGCCTCGTGACCCGGTGGTTCTCCCCGAAGCTGCGCTGACGCGCAGACCCGCCTCAGCCGCAGCTCACACGAAGGAATGATCCGATGGCACAGCGCATCGACGTGAAAGACCTGAACATCTACTACGGCGACTTCCTCGCCGTGGAGGGTGTGTCCATGACGATCGACCCCAAGTCCGTCACGGCCTTCATCGGCCCGTCGGGCTGCGGCAAGTCGACGTTCCTGCGCACCCTGAACCGCATGCACGAGGTGATCCCCGGGGCCCGCGTCGACGGCTCGGTCGAGCTCGAGGGCGTCGACCTGTACGGCGACGAGGTCGACCCCGTGGCCGTGCGCCGCACCGTCGGCATGGTGTTCCAGCGGCCCAACCCGTTCCCCACGATGTCCATCCGCGACAACGTGCTGGCGGGCGTGAAGCTGAACAACAAGCGGATCTCGAAGTCCGACGCGGACGAGCTGGTCGAGTCGTCGCTGCGCGGCGCCAACCTCTGGAACGAGGTCAAGGACCGCCTCGAGAAGCCCGGCTCCGGCCTGTCGGGCGGCCAGCAGCAGCGCCTGTGCATCGCCCGCGCCATCGCGGTGAAGCCGCAGGTCGTCCTCATGGACGAGCCGTGCTCGGCCCTGGACCCGATCTCCACGCTGGCGATCGAGGACCTGATCCAGGAGCTCAAGAAGGACTACACGATCGTCATCGTGACGCACAACATGCAGCAGGCCGCGCGGGTGAGCGACCGGACGGCGTTCTTCAACATCGCGGGCACCGGCAAGCCCGGCCGTCTCATCGAGATGAACGACACGGCGACGATCTTCTCGTCGCCCGCCGAGAAGGCAACCGAGGACTACGTCTCGGGCCGCTTCGGGTGATCGTCCGCTGATCGGGTACGACAAGAGCCGGTGGGTCCGACCCACCGGCTCTTCGTCGTCTCTGTCGTGCCTACTCCGTGGGGGAGGCCGACGGCTCGATGACCTCGACCACCTCGACCGGCACGTAGTCCGCGTACTCCGGCAGCGTGCCGTCGAACACCGGGAGCTGGAACTCCTTGGTGTCCGCGCCGACGCTCAGGGTCGCGTCGAGGTAGTCGCCGGGCGCCGCGGTGACCAGGTCGATCAGGGCGGGCTCGCCCGCCTCGGCGTTCAGGTACACGGTGTCGCCGGCCGGGACCTCGACGACCAGCGGGCCGGCGCCGGGCGACTGGAGCGTGAACGTCGCGTCCTCGGCGCTGGTGTTGGACAGCGCGCCCAGGACGTTGCCCGGCTCGCCCTCGGCGGCGGACACGACCAGGAGGTTGATGCCACGCAGGTCCGTGTTGTCCGCGCCCAGGACGGAGACCCCGACGCCGTCGGACGGGTCGTAGTTGAGCGTCGTCGTGGTCGGGGCGCAGGCCGCCAGGAGGAGGGCCCCCGCAGCGGAGACCCCCGCGACGGCGATGGTGCGGGCGCCTCGGGCGGCGGTGGCGCGACGGGACACGGTGAACTCCCTGATGTTCGTCTGGTTCGGGCGGGGGCGGATCCCCGCAATATCCTAGTGGGCCCACGGGCGTGCCCGCGCATCGCCGAAGGTGACGAACTACCCGGTCAGGGAGTGGCAACGGTCACGGCTACGGAACGATCCGACCGGGGGTGAAGGGGTGGTGACCACCCTCCATCCACCCACATGCAACGCTCTGACCTGCACAAACGCAGTTCGTTCCGGGTCCGCGCGAACCCCAAGGGTGCAAGTTCTCCAGATCACGCCGTGGTAACCTGGTTTCAGGGAAAGGGGACATCTGCAGATGACGTTCACAGTAGGCGAGACGGTTGTCTACCCGCACCATGGCGCGGCGCTGATCGAAGAGATCAAGACCCGCAAGATTCGCGGCGAAGAAAAGATGTACCTGAAGCTCAAGGTTGCCCAGGGCGACCTCACCATCGAGGTCCCGGCGGAGAACGTCGACCTCGTGGGGGTGCGCGACGTCGTCGGCCAGGAGGGCCTCGACCGCGTGTTCGAGGTGCTTCGCGCGCCGTACACCGAAGAGCCCACCAACTGGTCGCGCCGGTACAAGGCGAACCTCGAGAAGCTGGCGTCCGGCGACGTCATCAAGGTGGCAGAGGTCGTTCGCGACCTGTCCCGCCGCGACGCCGACCGCGGTCTCTCCGCAGGTGAGAAGCGCATGCTCGCCAAGGCGCGGCAGATCCTGGTGTCCGAGCTCGCGCTGGCCGAGCACACCGAGGAGGAGAAGGCGGAAGCCATTCTCGACGAGGTTCTCGCTTCCTGACTTACCCACAGGGTCCCCACCACCTCGGACGGGCCGGCCGGGCCACCGGCGCGCGCACCCCACGGGATCCTTCGCTTCAATCATGATCCTGTGGGGACCCGCGACGAGATGACGACCCTTGCAATCCTGACGGCCGCCGGCTCGGGCACCCGACTAGGACGTGACCTGCCCAAGGCCCTCGTGGAGCTGGACGGCTTCCCGCTGGTGCTCCACGCGGCACGCCGCCTGGCGGCGTCGGGAGTCGTCGACTCCCTCGTGGTCACCGCACCCGACGGCCTGACTGACGTCATGACCGACCTCCTGGCGAACGACCCGCACGTGCAGGTCCCCGTCCAGGTGACCGACGGCGGCCCCACGCGGCAGGCATCCGTCGGCGCCGGCCTCGCCCTCGCGCGGGCCGGCGACGACGTGGTGCTGGTGCACGACGCGGCCCGGCCGCTCGTCCCGGCCGACCTCGTGCGGCGGGTCGTGGGCGCCGTCCGCAGCGGCCACGGCGCCGTCGTGCCGGGCCTGCCCGTCACCGACACGGTCAAGCAGGTGCGGCCGGACGGCGACGCCGAGCTCGTCACCGGCACCCCCGACCGCGCGCTGCTGCGGGCCGTGCAGACGCCCCAGGGCTTCGCCCGGGACCTGCTCGTGCGCGCGCACCGGACCGGCGCCGCCCGGGCCCGTGCGGAGCACCTGGCGGCGACCGACGACGCCGGCCTGGTCGAGGTGCTCGGCGAGCCGGTGCACATCGTGCCGGGGGACGCCGCCGCCTTCAAGATCACCACCGAACGCGACCTGTGGCTCGCGTCCCTCGTGCTGCAGGAGAGCAACGCATGACCGACCCGTCGAGCACGCCGGACCGCGCGGTCGCGGCCCCGGCCCCGTACCCCCTGCCGCGTACGGGGATCGGCGTCGACGTGCACGCCTACGCGCCGGACGGCACGGACCGCGAGATGTGGCTCGGGGGCCTGCACTGGCCGGGGGAGCGGGGCCTGGCCGGGCACTCCGACGCCGACGTCGCCGCCCATGCGGCCGCGGACGCGCTGTTCTCGGCGGCGGGCCTGGGGGACCTCGGGTCGCACTTCGGGACCGGCCGTCCCGAGTGGGCGGGGGCCTCCGGGACCACCCTTCTTGCGGAGGCCGCGAGGCGCGTCCGGGCTGCTGGGTACATGATCGGTAATGTGGCTGTTCAGGTGATCGGAAACCATCCGCGTGTCGGCACGCGACGCGACGAGGCCCAGGCGGCGCTGTCCGCCGCCGCGGGCGCGCCCGTCTCGCTGACCGCGACCACTACGGACGCGCTCGGGCTGACCGGGCGGGGCGAGGGGGTCGCGGCCATCGCGACCGCGCTCGTCGTGCCCGACAGCAGGGCGGCGGCATGAACAAGCGGAAGCCGCTGGACGAGCGTCGTGCCGAGATCGTCGAGGCCGGGCTGAGCGTCGCCATGCGCGAGGGCGTCGAGTCCGTGACGGTGCGCCGCGTGGCCCAGGAGGCCGGGATCTCCCTGGGCACGGTGCACTACTGCTTCGACGACAAGGACGCGATGCTGCGCGCCATGGGCCGCGCCATCGCCATGCGTGCGTCGGAGCCCATGATCTCCGCTCTGGAGGCGGGGCCGGACCGCACGACGCTGGCCGAGACCGCCGTCGACGCCCTGCTGACCGGACTCAAGCAGCACCAGCACATGCGGCTGCTGACCTTCGAGTTCGCCGTCTCTGGCGCGCGTACGCCGGTGCTGCGCGAGGTGGCGCAGGCGCACCTCAAGCAGAGCATCGTGATGACGCGGGAATACCTGCAGCGGCTGGCCGACGTCGCCGAGGCCAAGTACCGGACCGACCTCGACGTGCTGTCGCGGACGGTGGCGATCCGGATCGACGGCATCGAGCTGGCCTGGATGGTCGACCAGGACGACGCCGCCGCGCGCTCCGCGTTCGCCGACCTGACGCACGACGTCTTCGACGACATGACGCCCTGAGCCGGCAGCCCCCGGCCGGGAGCTATCCCGCGAAGACCCGCTGGGTGTAGGGGTTGGCGAACACGCCCTGGGGGTCGGCCGCCTCGCGCGCCCGGCGGAAGTCCTCGAACCGGCGGTACTGGCCCGCCAGGTAGCCGGCGTCGCGGGTGTGCATCTTGCCCCAGTGCGGGCGCCCGCCCACGGCCGTGAAGATCTGCTCGGCGGCGTCGAAGTACCGCGCGTACGGCAGCTTCCAGTACTGGTGCACGGCCACGTAGGCGGTGTCGCGGCCGTAGGCGGTGGACAGCCAGACGTCGTCGGCGGGGGCGAAGCGCACCTCGACCGGGAACGGGATGTTCTCGCCGGTGGACCGCTGCCAGGCGTCGAGCTGGTTCAGCACGTCGACCACGGCGGCCCGCGGCACGGCGTACTCCATCTCGCGGAACCGCACGCGGCGGTGGGTGCAGAACACCTGGTGCGACGGCGCCGTGTACCGGCGGGCGCTCAGGGCGCGGGCCGAGATCGCGTTCAGCGTGGGGGTCGCCGCCGGGACGAGCGTGGCGATCCGGTTGACGGTACCGAACAGCGCGTTGGACAGCACCTCCTCGTCGATGAACGAGCGGACCGCGCCGGCCGCCTTGCGCAGGCCGTGCCCCAGGCCGGACCCGGCGTTCGTCCCGGCGTCGACCCGGGTGTTGCGAAGCGTCAGGGCGCGGCGCGTGGCGGGGAACCAGTAGAACTCGAAGTGGTCGCTGCCCGCGACGAGGTCGTCGAGCTCCTCGAGGACGCGGTCCAGGGGCCAGGGCTCCTCGACGGCGAGCAGGTCGAAGGCGGGGACGGCCTCGATCGTCACGGTGCTCAGCACGCCCGTGGCGCCGAGGCCGAGCCGGGAGGCCTCGAACAGGTCGTGCCGTTCGGTGGGCGCGGCGCGCACGACGTCGCCGTCGGGCCCCACGACCGTCAGGGCGCGCACGCGGGTGGCGAGGCCGCCGAACCGCGCGCCCGTGCCGTGCGTGCCCGTGGAGATGGCGCCCGCGACCGACTGCCGGTCGATGTCGCCGAGGTTCTGCATGGCCAGGCCACGCTCGGCCAGGTGCCGGTTGAGCTGGTGCAGCCGCATGCCCGCGCCCACCGTGACCAGGGCGTGCCCCGTGTCCGGGTCGCGCTCCACGCGGTGCAGGGCGTCCAGGTGGTCCAGGTTGAGCAGCACGCCGTCGGTGGCCGCCGCCGGCATGAACGAGTGCCCGGCGCCGACGGCGCGCACCGTGTGCCCGTCCTTGACGGCGCGGCGCACGGCGTCGGACAGCTCGTCCTCGGAGGCCGGCTGCTCGAGTCGTGCGGGCGTGGCGGTCACGTTGCGTGCCCAGTTCGTCCAGATCACGGGAGCACTATCCCACGGGCCCGCTCAGGGGGACAGAACCGGAGTAGCGTTCGGGCATGAGCTCCGCAGCAGACACCGCCGCGCGGCTTTCCGCCGCCACGTCCGGCCTGCCGGCCCCCGTCGCGGTGGTCGACCTGGACGTGTTCGACACCAACGCGCTCGACATCCTCAAGCGGGCCGACGGCGTGCCCGTGCGGGTCGCGTCCAAGTCCGTGCGCGTGCGCTCGCTGGTCGAGCGGGCGCTCGGGCACGGGTTCGCCGGGGTCATGGCCTATTCGCTGCGCGAGGCGCTGTGGCTGGTCGGCCAGGGCACGCGCGACGTGCTGGTCGGGTACCCGACGGTGGACCAGGAGGCGCTGGCCACGCTGGCCGCCGACGCCACCGCGCGCGCCGAGATCACCCTGATGGTCGACGACGTGGCCCACCTCGGCCTGATCGCCGACGCCGAGGAGCGGGCCGGGGCGGGCGGGCCCGAGGCGGCCGCGTCGGCCGCGCGGCCGATCCAGGTCTGCCTGGACGTCGACTGCTCGCTGCGGGTCGGCGTCGGCCCGCTCGTGGCGCACCTGGGCGTGCGCCGCTCGCCCCTGCGCGAGCCCGGCGACGTCGCCGCCCTGGCTACCGTGGCGCAGGCCAAGGGCCTCGCGGTGCGCGGCCTGATGTTCTACGAGGCCCAGGTCGCCGGCCTGCCGGACACCAGCCCCGCGGTCCGGGTCGTCAAGCGGCTCACCATGCGCGAGGTGAACGAGCGGCGGGTGCGCATCCTCGCGGCGGTGCGCGACGCCGTCGGGCACGAGGTGGAGCTGGTCAACGCGGGCGGGACCGGGTCGATCGAGGTGAGCGGCAGCGCGCCGGGAGTGACCGAGGTGACCTCGGGCTCCGGGCTGTTCGCCCCAGGGCTGTTCGACGGCTACCGCTCGTTCGAGGCGCGGCCGGCGGCGTTCTTCGGCCTGGACGTGGTCCGCGAGCCCGCTCCCGGCTGGGTGACGGCGTTCGCGGGCGGGTACGCGGCGTCGGGCCAGGCCGGCAAGCTGCGGCTGCCGCGCCTGTTCACGCCCGGCTACACGCTCAGCGGGACCGAGGGCGCGGGTGAGGTGCAGACGCCCCTCAAGGCCACGCGGGCGGGCGGCGGCATGCTCCGTACCGGGGACCGGGTCTGGCTCCGGCACGCGAAGGCCGGCGAGATGATGGAGCGGTTCGACCAGGTGCACCTCGTGCGGGGCAGCGAGATCACCGAGACCGTGCCGACGTACCGGGGCGAGGGCCGCAACTTCGGCTAGGCCCGCCCGCGCGGTATCGGGTAGAACAAGCCCATGCCCACACTGCACCACCGCAACCGGCCGATGACGGGGCGCGACCCGCACGAGCCGGCGCGCACGGCGACCCCGCTGGAGCTGCTGTTCGACCTCACGTTCGTGGTCGCGTTCGGGGTGGCCGGCGAGCAGGGCGCGCACCTGCTCGCCGAGGGGCATGCCATGTCCGGCATCGTCGGGTTCTCGTTCTCGATGTTCGCCATCTGCTGGGCGTGGATCAACTTCACCTGGTTCGCCTCCGCGTTCGACACCGACGACTGGTTCTACCGCGTCACCACGATGGTGCAGATGATCGGCGTCGTGATCCTGGCCCTCGGGCTGCCCGCGATGTTCCGGTCGCTCGACGAGGGCGACCGCGTGCACAACGAGATCATGGTCGCCGGGTACATCGTGATGCGGCTGGCCATGCTCGTGCAGTGGCTGCGCGCGGCCCGGCAGGCACCCGAGTACCGCTCCACCTGCATGGCGTACGTGCGCACGCTGGTCATCACGCAGATCGGGTGGCTCGTCCTGGCGGTCGCGCCCGTCACGGTCCCGGTCTTCTTCGTGGGCGGCGTGCTGCTCGGGATCGCAGAGATGGCGGGACCGTACTTCGCCGAGCGGTACCGCACGGCCGGCCCCGGCCAGAAGAGCACGCCGTGGCACGCCCACCACATGGCGGAGCGCTACGGGCTGCTCGCCATCATCACGCTCGGCGAGGGCGTGATCGGCACCGTGGCGTCCCTGTCCGCCGTCGTCGAGCACTCGGGATGGACGCTCGACGCCGCCCTCGTGGCGCTCGCGGGCACGGGCCTCACGTTCGGGCTCTGGTGGACGTACTACCTCACGCCCGACGCCGAGCTGCTGCACCGGCACCGGGAGCGGTCGTTCACCTGGGGCTACGGCAACATCGTGGTCTTCGCGGCGCTCGCCGGCGTCGGTGCCGGGCTGCACGTGGCCGGCTACTACCTGGAGGGGCACTCGCACCTCGGCGCCCTCGGGACGGTGCTGGCCGTCGCCGTGCCGGTGCTGGTGTTCGTGGTGGCCGACTACGTCCAGTTCTGGCTGCTGAGCCGGTCGGTCAGCCCGCTGCACCTGTACCTGGTGCTCGGCACGGTCGCGATGCTCGCCGTGGCGGTCGCCGCCGCGGCGGCGGGCGTCGGCATGTCGTGGGCCCTGCTCCTGGTGATGCTCGCGCCGGCGATCTCGGTCATCGGGTACGAGGCGCGCGGGCACCGGCACGTGGCCGGGCTGCTCGGGGACGACGCCTAGACCGTTAGCCTGCACGGATGCGAGCAGCAGTGACGGTGCACATGGACGCGGCCCCCGACCAGGTCTGGGACCTGCTCAGCGACGTCACACGGATCGGTGAGCTGAGTCCGGAGACGTTCGAGGCCGAGTGGACGGACGGCGCGACCGGACCCGCCGTCGGCGCGCACTTCCGCGGGCACGTGCGGCGCAACGGCGTCGGCCCCGTGTACTGGTCGCAGTGCAAGGTGACGCATTGCGAGCCGGGCCGCGACTTCGGCTTCACCGTGTACCTGGGCGGCAGGCGACTGAACAACTGGCGCTACCGGCTGGCGCCCGCCGACGGCGGCACCGACGTCACCGAGTCGTTCGAGCTGGAGCAGCGCGGCGCGGCCCGGGTGTACTGGGCGCTGGCGGGCTGGCACCGGCGCCGGGTGAACGTGCGGGGCATGCGGCAGACCCTGGAACGAGCCCGGGCAATTGTCGAGGCGGGAACCTGAAGCGCCGGTACCCTTGACAGGTGACTATTCGCCTGTTTGACACCGCTGCGCGCGAGGTGCGCGACTTCACCCCCATCACCCCGGGCGAGGTCGGCATCTACCTGTGTGGCGCCACGGTGCAGGCACCCCCGCACGTAGGCCATCTGCGCCCGGTCATCGCGTTCGACGTGCTGCGCCGGTGGCTCACCCGGCGGGGCCTGAAGGTCACCCTGATCCGCAACGTCACCGACATCGACGACAAGGTGCTCGCCAAGTCGGCGGCCGCCGGCCGCGAGTGGTGGGCGCACGCGGCGCTGTACGAGCGCGTGTTCACCCAGGCGTACGACGCGCTCGGCGTGATCCCGCCCACCTACGAGCCGCGGGCCACGGGCAGCGTGCCCGAGATGGTCGCGCTCATGGAGCGCCTCGTCGCCAACGGCCACGCGTACGGCACGGGCGCGGGCAACGTCTGGTTCGACGTCCACTCCTGGCCCGCCTACGGCGAGCTGACCCGGCAGCGGGTCGAGGACCTCAGCCCCGAGGAGGGCACCGAGGTCGCCGCGGGCTCGGCGGGCGAGGCCAAGAAGAACCCGCACGACTTCGCGCTGTGGAAGGCGGCCAAGCCCGGCGAGCCGGCCTCGGCCTCCTGGGACACCCCGTTCGGCCGCGGCCGGCCCGGCTGGCACCTGGAGTGCTCCGCCATGGCGTACCGGTACCTGGGCGAGACGTTCGACATCCACGGCGGCGGCCTGGACCTGCGGTTCCCGCACCACGAGAACGAGCAGGCGCAGTCGCGGGCCGCCGGCTACGAGTTCGCCCAGCGCTGGATGCATGTCGCGTGGGTCACGCAGTCCGGCGTCAAGATGTCGAAGTCCCTGGGCAACGGGCTGCTCGTCAGCGAGCTGCTGGCCCAGGCGCCCGCGCCCGTCGTGCGCTACGCCCTGGTGGCCGTGCAGTACCGCTCCATGCTGGAGTGGGCGCCCGACACCCTGGACGAGGCCCGCACCACGTGGGAGCGCCTGTCGGGCTTCGTCACGCGCGCCTCGGAGCGCGTCGGCGACGTCCCCGCGGAGGAGGTCGCCAAGGCCGAGCTCCCCGAGGCGTTCGCCGCCGCGATGGACGACGACCTCAACGTGCCGCAGGCGCTCGCCGTGGTGCACGAGCACCTGCGCGCCGGCAACACGGCCCTCGCCTCCGGGAGCGACGCCGTCGTCCGCGACGAGCTGGTGACGATGCGTGCGATGCTGGACGTGCTGGGCCTGGACCCGGCCGACCCGCAGTGGTCGACGTCGGGCGACGACCGGTACGCGAACGCCCTCGACGGGCTGGTCGCTGCCGAGCTGAAGGCCCGCGCGGAGGCGCGGGCCGCGAAGGACTGGGCCACCTCCGACGCGATCCGGGACCGCCTCGCGGCCGCGGGCATCGAGGTCCAGGACAACGCCGACGGGGCCCGCTGGTCCCTCTCCTGATCTGACACCCCGGCTAGAGACGAGAAACAAAGATGGCAGGCAATTCCAAGCGCGCCGGAGCGGTGCGCAAGGCCGGCTCCAAGAAGGGCGCGCAGGTCGGCACCGGCGGGCACAGCCGCAAGGGGCTGCAGGGCAAGGGCCCGACGCCCAAGGCCGAGGACCGCACCTACCACCCCGCGCACCAGCGCAAGGTCGCGGCGGAGAAGCGTGCCGCCACGGGGCAGCGCCGGCCGGGCGGCCCGGGCGGGCGCGGCGCCGGCCGCAAGGGCGCCGGCGCGGCCGAGGTGATCGCCGGGCGCAACTCCGTGGTGGAGGCGCTCCGCGCGGAGATGCCGGCCGAGGGCATCTACCTGGCCTCGCGCCTGGAGTCGGACGACCGCACCAAGGAGATCCTGGAGATCGCGCACGCGCGCAGCCTGCCGATGTTCGAGGCGTCGCGCCTCGACCTGGACAAGATCACCGACGGCGCCGTGCACCAGGGCGTCGCGATGAAGGTGCCGGCCTACGACTACAAGGACGCCGACGACCTGCTCGACGTCGCGGCCGAGGCGGGCCAGCCGCCGCTGATCGTGGCGTTGGACGGCGTCACCGACCCCCGCAACCTCGGGGCCGTGCTGCGGTCCGCGGGGGCGTTCGGCGCCCACGGCGTGCTGGTGCCGGAGCGGCGCGCGGCGGGCGTGACGGCGTCGGCGTGGAAGGTGTCCGCGGGTGCCGCCGCGCGCGTGCCCGTGGCGCGGGCTACCAACCTGGCCCGCGAGCTGGCCGAGCTGAAGAAGTCCGGCTGCTTCGTGGTGGGTCTCGACGCGGGCGGCGACATGCCCGTGGGCGAGCTCGCGTACGCGAACGACCCGCTGGTGCTGGTCGTCGGCTCGGAGGGTAAGGGCCTGTCCCGCCTGGTGCGCGACACGTGCGACGCCGTGGTGTCGATCCCGATCGCGGCCACGACCGAGTCGCTGAACGCCGCCGTGGCGGCGGGCATCACGCTCTACGAGGTGGCCAAGCAGCGCACGGACGCGAGCTAGGCCCTAGGCCTGCTGCTCGGCCTCGCCCGGTGCGAGGCCGAGCAGGGCGTCCTCGTCGGGGCGGTGCCGCAGCACGTTCTCGACGTAGGACTTGGCGGCCTCGGGCAGCGGGATGTCCCGCTGCGCCTGCTGCGAGATGAACCAGCGGTGGTCGAGGATCTCGTGGAACAGCTGCGCGGGCTCCAGCTTGCGCCGCATCTCGCGCGGCACGGCGTCGATCGTGGGGCGGAAGACCTGGCGGACCCAGGCGTGCGCCACGATCTGCTCCTGGTCGTTCTGCCGGTCCGTCGCGGCGCGGAAGCTGTCCAGGTCGTTGAGCATGCGGCGCGCCTGGTTCTCCTGGACGTCCAGGCCCGTGAGCCGCAGCAGCCGGCGCGAGTGGTGCCCGGCGTCGACCACCTTGGGCTGGATGCGCACCTTGGTGCCGTCGATGTCCGTGGTGATCTCCAGCTCGCCCACGTCGAAGCCCAGGTCGTTGAGGCGTTCGATGCGCGCGGCCACGCGCCAGCGCTCCTCGGAGTCGAACGCCTCCGAGATGGTGAGGGCGGCCCACAGCTCCTGGTAGCGCTCCACGAGGGCGTCGCCGATGGACACCTCGTCGACGTCCTCGTCGAGCAGCTCGCCCGCGGCGAGGTCCATCAGCTCGCCGATGATGTTGGTGCGCGCCAGGTCGACGTCGTAGTTGCGCTGGCCGTTCGTCAGCGCGCGGTGCATGTCGCCGGTCTCGGCGTCGACCAGGTAGGCGGCGAAGGTCTCGGCGTCGCGCCGGAACAGGGTGTTGGACAGCGACACGTCGCCCCAGTAGAAGCCCACGAGGTGCAGGCGCACCAGGAGCACCGCGAGGGCGTCGATGAGGCGCGTGGCGGTGTCGGGGCGCAGATCCTGGCTGAACAGGGCGCGGTATGGCAGCGAGAACGGCAGGTGCTCGGTGATGAGCACGGCCTCGAGCCGCTCGCCGTCTGGCGCGCTGCGGCCCGTGATGACGCCCACGGGCACCACGGAGGGCACCTCGATGCGGTGCAGCTGCCGCAGCAGCGCGTACTCGCGGTAGGCGACGGTCTCGCCGATCTCCTTGATGGCCAGGACGCGGCCGCCGTGGTTGACGAACCGGACCACGTGCCGCGAGATGCCCTGGGGCAGGGCGGCGAGGACCTCGTCGGGCCATTCCGCCAGCGGGACGTGCCACGGGAGGTCCAGCAGAGTTGGGTCGGGCGCCACCGCGGTGATCTGGAGGTTCTGCTGGGGCATGGGCACCATTCTGGATGACGGGAGCGCCGAGGTAGAACTACGGCGAGATAGAACTATGGCGAGACAGAGCGCCAGCGGGTGCTGACGTTCTATCTCGCCACAGTTCTACTTCGCCACGGTTCTACCTCGGCGAGGGTGGCTCGGCTCAGCCGAGGCGCTCACCCGAGGTCGCGGAGAACACGTGCGAGTGACCGGCCTGGATGGCGACGGAGATGACGTCACCCTTGTCCGGCACACCGCGCGGGTCGATGCGCACGATGACCTGGTTGGTGTCGCCGGCCGAGAGGTCGACGTCGGCGGCGTCGCCCTTGAGCGAGCCGTAGACGAAGGCGTCGGAGCCGAGCTCCTCGACCAGGTTGACCTCGACCTCGAACGAGCCGGCGGTGCCGGACGGGACGACGTCGAGGGCCTCGGGACGGAAGCCCAGGGTGACCTTGCCGCCGTCGGCCTCGCTGAGGCTGCTGGCGATCGAACGCTCCAGGGGGACGCTGGCCGAGCCGACCTTGACGCCACCCTCCTTGACGTCGAACGTGCCGATGTTCATGGCGGGCGAGCCGATGAAGCCGGCGACGAACACGTTGTTCGGGCGGTCGTACATCTCACGCGGGGTGCCGACCTGCTGCAGGATGCCGCCGTTGAGGACCGCGATGCGGTCGCCCATCGTGAGGGCCTCGGTCTGGTCGTGGGTCACGTAGACCGTGGTGACGCCCAGGCGGCGCTGCAGCGACGCGATCTGCGTACGGGTCTGGACGCGGAGCTTGGCGTCGAGGTTCGACAGCGGCTCGTCCATGAGGAACACCTGCGGCTGGCGCACGATGGCGCGGCCCATGGCGACACGCTGACGCTGGCCACCCGAGAGGGCCTTCGGCTTGCGGTCCAGGTACTCGGTGAGGTCGAGGATCTTCGCGGCCTCCTCGACCCGCTGGCGGATCTCCGCCTTCGGGGTGCCCGCGATCTTCAGGGCGAAGCCCATGTTGTCCGCCACCGACATGTGCGGGTACAGCGCGTAGTTCTGGAACACCATCGCGATGTCGCGGTCCTTGGGCTGCACGTCGGTGACGTCCCGGTCACCGATGAAGATGTGCCCGCCGTTGACGTCCTCGAGACCCGCGAGCATGCGCAGCGAGGTGGACTTACCGCAGCCGGACGGGCCGACGAGGACGAGGAACTCGCCGTCCTCGATCTCCAGGTTCAGCTGGTCGACAGCCGGGCGCTCCGTGCCCGGGTAGACGCGCGTCGCGTGGTCAAAGGTGACCGTAGCCATGAGAAAACATCCCTCCACCGGCAGGTACGTGCCGGACGATCCGTTGTGGTCGGGTGCCGTTGCTTCCACTGACGTGTCGGCGGTGACACTGTTGCAGCGCGATCGTACCCCGGTTGGTCAAGGTCGCGGTACAGACCAGGTCACAGGCAGGTCACTCCTCGCCCAGGGTGCGGGCGAGGCCGGCCAGGACGGCGGCGAGCGCGTCGGGGTCGGGCACGCGGTGGGACGCGAGGGTGTCGCCCGTGCCCACCTTGATCGTCAGGTCGCCGGACTCCAGCGCGCTGAAGGCCGCCTCGTCGGTGGTGTCGTCGCCCGCGTACAGGACGCGGACCTTCTCGACGCCCAGCTCGGCCGCCACGGTGCCGCGCAGGCGGCGCAGCGCCTCGCCCTTGCTGGTGGGCACCACCGAGACCTCGACCACGTCCTTGCCGTGCATGGCGGGCAGCCCCTGGTTGGCGGCCACCTCGTCGGCGGCCACGGTGATGGCCGCGGCGTCGTCCACGCTCGCCAGGCGCGTGTGCACGACGGCGGCGGCGGGCTTGACCTGCACCCACGCCCCCTCCCGGCCCGAGACGGCGGACTCGAAGCCCGCCACGAGCGCGTCCAGCTGTGCGGACTGGGTGGTCGTCAGGCGGAACGGCACCTGCTCGACGCCGGAGCTGGTGGCCCGGCCGGCCTCGGCCCCGTGGCTGCCGACGAGGAACGTGCCCTCGGGGGCCACGGTGCGCTCGGCGAGGTCGGACAGGTCGCGCCCGGAGACGAATGCCAGGCGCACCGGGGCTTCGTGCGTAAGGGCGTGCAGCTGCTCGATCGCGGCGCGGGCCGCGCGGGTCATGGCGGACGACTTGGGGTCGTCGACCAGGGGCGCGAGCGTGCCGTCGAAGTCGGAGGCGAGCAGCCAGCCGGTCGTCGGCTTCTTGCGCCGCCCGTTGCCGTTGCTCATCCGGGCCAGGCCCTTGGCGGGCACGCCCTCCGGCAGGGTGGTGAACGCCGTCAGCGCGTCCCGGAGGTTGTGATGGCGGGGCTCCGCGGCGCGCGGGTCCACGCTGAGCGGCCGGGGCGGTACCGCGGTGAGCACCCCCAGGAAGGTCTCGGACCACTTGGCGACGTCGTCCGCGAGGACCTTGCGGCGCAGGCGGCGCATGCGCCGGCGCTGCTCCTTGGGGTCCATGGTCGCGGCGGCCACGATGATGTCCTTCATGCCGTCGATGTCGTGCGGGTTGACCAGCAGGGGGCCGGGGGAGAGCTCGTCGGCGGCGCCGGTGAACTCGCTCAGCACCAGGGCGCCCCGCTCGTCGGAGCGGGCGGCGATGTACTCCTTGGCGACCAGGTTCATGCCGTCGCGCAGCGAGGTGACCAGCAGCACGTCGGCCGCGAGGTAGAGCGCGGCCATCTCCTCGGGCGGGTAGGAGTGGTGCAGGTAGTGGATCGCGGAGTGGCCCAGCTCGCCGTACTCGCCGTTGATGCGGCCCACGAGGACCTCGACGTGCTCACGGAGATCCTGGTAGGCGCCCACGTTCTCGCGGCTCGGGCTGGCGACCTGCACGAGGGTGGCGTGCTCGACGTTGAGGCGGCCGTCGTCGAGCAGCTCGCCGTACGCCTTGATGCGGTGCCGGATGCCCTTGGTGTAGTCGAGGCGGTCCACGCCCAGCATCAGCGTGTCCGGGTTGCCGAGGTCGGCCTTGATCTCCTTGGCGCGGGCCTGCACCTCGGGCGTGCGCGCCAGGGTGTCGAACCGGTGGGAGTCGATCGAGATGGGGAACGACGACGCGCGCACGTGCCGGCCGGGCCGCCCGTCGGCGTCCGGGATGGTGATGACGGGGCCGCGGGTGGTGTAGCCCGTGAGCCGGCGGGCGGACCGCACGAAGTTCGCAGCGTCGCCGTTGCGCTGGAAGCCCACGAGGTCCGCGCCGAGCAGGCCGTCGATGATCTGCCGCCGCCACGGGAGCTGCGCGAACAGCTCGACCGGGGGGAACGGGATGTGGTCGAAGAACCCGATGCGCAGGTCCGGGCGCAGGTCGCGCAGCATGCGGGGGACGAGCTGGAGCTGGTAGTCGTGCACCCAGACGACGGCGCCCTCGGCGGCCTGTTCCGCGGCGGCGTCGGCGAAGCGCTGGTTGACGCGGCGGTAGGCGTCCCACCACTGCCGGTGGTAGGCGGGCGGGGCGATGACGTCGTGGTAGAGCGGCCAGAGGGTGTCGTTCGAGAACCCCTCGTAGTAGCGCTCGATCTCGGTGCCGCTCAGCGTGACCGGCACCAGCATGACGCCGTCCGCCTCGAAGGGCTCGTGCGCGAGGTCCGGGGCGCCGGACCAGCCGACCCAGGCGCCGTCCGCGCCCTGCATCACCGGTTCCAGGGCCGTGACCAGGCCGCCCGGTGACCTCTGCCAGGTGAGACCACCGTCTGGGCCGACCGTGAAGTCGACCGGGAGCCGGTTCGCGACGACGACCAGATCGTACCCGTCTTTACCCGGCAATGTACTGCTCCTTATGTGTGGAAGATTCTATCTGTGCAGTGTCAAGAGTAGCGAGGTCTCTTCCCTGCTCAGAGTAACGAGGTCGGCTCCCACTCGAACGTCGGTACGCCGCGGTGCTGGTCAGGGGCTGGATGTTGGCGGGCGTCCGCCGTCCGCGACGACTACGGTGTGCCTCATGGAGGAGGCGGAGGCGTCGATCGCGCTCCCGCCCGGCTCCGGCCCCGCTGCCGGTTCGAAGCTGGGCGGTTACACGGTCGTGCACGAGATCGGGTCCGGCGCCATGGGCGCCGTCTACCGCGCCCTGGACGACGGCGGCAACGCCGTCGCCCTCAAGATGCTGCACCGCCACCTCGACGACCCCGCCGCCCGCGAACGCCTGCGCCGCGAGGCCACCGCGCTGCAGGGCCTGCGCCACCCGGCCGTGGCCCGCGTGCTGGACGCCGAGCTCGACGGCGCGGACGCCTTCATCGTCACCGAGCTCGTCGAGGGCCCCACCCTCGAGGAGGAGATCGACGCCCGCGGGCCGCTCGACCCCCGGGACCTCTTCGAGCTCGCCGACCAGCTCGCCGACGCCCTCGAGGCCGTGCACGGCACCGGCGTCGTGCACCGCGACCTGACCCCCTCCAACGTGCTCATCGCGCGCACCGGGCCCGTCCTCATCGACTTCGGGCTCGCGCAGGGCCCGGGCGACCCCCGGGCCACCCGGACCGGGTTCGTCATGGGCACCCCCGGCTACCTCGCCCCCGAGCTGCTCGACGGCGCCGAGCCCGGCCCCGACACCGACTGGTGGTCCTGGTCCGCGGTGCTCGCGTTCGCCGGCACCGGCCGCGCGCCGTTCGGCGTCCGGCCCACCGAGCTGGTGCTGCGGCGCTCGCGGCAGGGCCAGGCCGACCTCGACGGGCTGGAGCCGCGCGTCGGCCGTGCGCTCGCCGCCGCGCTCCGGGCCGTGCCCGCCGAGCGGTGGGGCCCCAACGAGGTGGCTCGGGCGCTGAAGGCCGAGTCCGAGGCGTTCGTCGCGGCCACCTCCGGCGGCGACGACGCCAGGACCGCAGATCTCGACTCCGCCGACGACGGGACCATCGTGGTCGGCGGCGGGGGATCCACCCGCGTCATGCCGAAGGGCCTGCTGCCCCGGCGGCGGCCGGTGTCCGCCGCGGCCGGCGGCGCGGGCGTCGGGGCGGCCGCCGGAGCCGCCGCCGGAGCCGCCGCGGCCGCACGCAACCCCGTGGGCGGCGTCAGCGACCTGGCGCCGACCCCCAGGGGCCGGTCGGTCACGGGACGCGCCGTCGGCTCGCCGGGCCCCGGCGCCCTGCCGGCCCCGTCCCTCGTGCCGGAGCAGACCAACCCCGCGCGGGTCACCGGCTTCCGTGCGCTCTTCCTGACCCTCACCCTCGCGCTCGTGGCGCTCGCCGCCACGCGGCCCGGTGTCGCCGTCATCGTGTTCGTCGTGCTCCTGATCGTGACCCGCCTGGCCGGCATCGCGGTCGAGGAGTTCCGCGGCCGCCGGCAGCGGCGCGGGCCGAGCCGCGCCGACGCGCTGGTGGCGACGCTGCTCTCCCCGTGGCACCTGGTGCGCGCCGTGTTCGGCGTGCTGCCGGCCGCGGCCGTCGGCCTCTGCGCCGGGGTGATCGTGGTGCTGCTGGGGCTCATGCTGTTCGCGCCCGGCAACGTGATCATCGCCCCCATCCCGACGGTCGAGGCCCGGTCGGTGGGCGGTATGAACCAGCCCATCGTCGACAGCCTGGTGCTCGGCGTCGCGATGCTGGTCACGGTGGTCGTGACGTGGTGGGGACCGGCGTCGTACGGGACGCGGGTCGGGGCCGGGCCGCTGCTGCGCCGGATCGCCCCGACGAGGGGCACCAGGACCATCGTCACGCTGGTCGTGCTGGCGCTCGCGCTGCTCGCGGCGGTGCCCCTGTTCGGCACTCCGGTGGACGTCCACTGGTGGCCGCTGGGCGACCGGCCTTCCGTCACGTGGTGACGCTCGACCGGGTGTCGGGAACGTACAGAAACGTTCAGCAGTCTCCCAGCGGACGCTAGTAGGCTGGGTGAAGGCGCGTGTCGCGCCTCGCCCCATTGGCCCGCATCTCGAAGGACCCCGATGTCGACGAATCAGACCAAGGCACAGCGCCGCGACGCGGCCCGTGCCGAGGCCCTTGCACTTCAGAAGAAGCAGCAGGCGAGCGAGAAGCGCAACCGCCTCATCGTGCTCGGCGCGCTCGGGCTGGGAGTCATCGTCCTGGTCGTAGCTGTCGTCATGATCTTCATGGAGTCCCAGAAGACGCCCATGGAGAAGGTCGAGAACATCCCGGCCGGCGTGGTTCAGGACACGGGCATCCCGATCGGCGCCGACGGCGTCGCGGGCACCTCGAACGAGGGCGCGAAGACGCTCGACGTCTACGTCGACTACATGTGCCCCATCTGCGGCCAGTTCGAGCAGACCAACAGTGCGAGCATCGCCGAGATGCGCGAGGCCGGTGACGTCACGTTCATCGTGCACCCGGTCGCCATCCTGGACCGCGTGTCGCAGGGCACCGACTACTCGACGCGTGCCGCCTCGGCCGCTGCCTGGGTCGCCGACCGGGCGCCCGAGCAGTTCGCCGCCTTCCACGACGCGATGTTCGCGAGCCAGCCGCAGGAGCAGACGCCGGGTCTGACCGACGAGCAGATCGCCCAGGTCGCCGAGCAGGCGGGCGTGCCGGCCGAGGTCGCCGCGGGGATCACCGACGGTGACGCGGAGGACACCTACCGCGAGTGGGTCGAGGCCGCCACGTCGGTCGCGGGCAGCGACCCCGCCGTGGTCAGCCCGGACACGGGTCAGCTCGGGACGCCGAGCGTCCTGATCGACGGCAAGCGGTTCGAGAGCTGGCAGACCCCGGGCGCGCTGTCCGCTGCGATTACGGGCGAGGAGCCGAGCTCCGAGCCCTCCGCCTCGCCGTCCGAGTAGGCAGTCAGGTAGGACGACGGCGGGGTCCCGGGCTGCGGTCCGGGGCCCCGCCCGTCTGTGTCCGGGGCGTTCCGCCGACCCGCTGGTCCGGGACTCGGCTGACGGCGGCAGAAACGGTTAGGCTGTTCCCCGCCCGCCGCCTTAGCTCAGCTGGTAGAGCTCCCGCCTTGTAAGCGGAAGGTCGTCGGTTCGAACCCGACAGGCGGCTCCACGCTCCACAGCAGGTCAGTGCCGTTCCGGTGCTGGCCTGCTGTCGTTCCTAGTGCTTCGAGGTGTTCTCGTGCTCTTCGTCGACGAAGAGACGTGAAAGCCCGCCGAGGGTGACCATCAGCGTGACGAACGCGAGAACCAGGCTGGCGATGATCCAAAGTGTCCACTGGAGCCATGCCCATGGCGTCAAGATGCCAAGCTGCCAGATTCCCCAGGTGACACCGCCGCCCACCACGGAGACGAGGATCATGGTGGCGAGGTTGCTGCGGTCGATCCTGCGGCGGCGTCGGGGCGTGCCGACTTCTGGGTTCGTCTGCAGCGCGACCTGCACGGCCAAGCCGTTGGCGGCCTCTTCCAGCGCAGCCCTGCCTCGCCCCTCGGGCATGGCCGAGTGAAGAGTCAGGAGGCGGCGCAATCGCCGCTCACGCCCGGACGTGAAGTCGAAGAACAGGCCAAGAGCTGTCTGTACCCCGACGAGTATGGCGGGGAGCGCTGCCAGGATTCCTAACCCATCCGATACGTCCACGAGGCGAGGGTAGCGACCGCTCCGTCTCAGGTGTCGTCAGACGTACCGGCGGCGGCCGGCGAGCGCGCCGAAGACCATCTGGGCCACCAGCACCGCCAGGAGCATGGCCAGCGGGACGAACCAGCTGCCCGTGACGTCGTGCAGCAGGCCGAACAGGAACGGCCCGAGCGCGGCGAAGAGGTACCCGAAGCCCTGCGCCATCCCGGACAGCCGGGCGGTGTCGGCGCCGGTCCGCGCACGCAGCGCGATCACGGTCAGGGCGAGGGAGAACACGCTCATCCCGAGGCCGGCCAGCAGGCTCCACAGCAGCGGCGACCAGGCCGGGGCCAGCATCAGGCCGGCCGTCCCGGCGACGCCCAGGACGCTGAGCGCGATGATCCACCCGCCCTGTCCGCGCCCGCGCGCGGCCAGGGGAGCGACGAACAGGCTGATCGGCACGGCGACCAGCGAGACCAGGCCCATCAGCAGCCCGGCTTCGGAGCGGGGCACGCCGGCGTCCATCAGGACCTGCGGGAACCAGCCCATGGCGGCGTACGCGTAGAAGCCCTGCAGGCCGAAGAAACCGGTGACGATCCAGGCCAGGCGGTTGCGCAGCAGCGAGCGTCCGCCGTCGGCGGTCTCGGTCCGACGGGGCGCCCGGCCCGAGCCGCGGGCCGCGACGAGCCACACCAGCAACGCGACGACGGCCAGCACCGCCCAAGCACCCAGCGCGGGGCGCCAGCCGCCGAACGCGTCGCCGAGCTGCGGCGTCACCGCCGACCCGAGGGCGCCGCCGCCCTGCAGGGCCGCGGTGTAGACGCCGGTCATGAGGCCGATGCGGGCCGGGAAGGAGTCCTTGATGACGACCGGGATCAGCACGTTGACCAGGGCGATCCCGGCGGTGGCGACGAGGGTGCCGCCGAGCACCACGAACGGCCCGTCGAGCACGCGCAGCACGAGCCCGCCGGCGAGCGTGGTCAGCGCGACCGCGATGGCGGCGCCGATCCCGGCGCGGCGGGCCAGCAGCGGCGCGACGAGGCCCGCGCCGGCGAAGCACAGCGTCGGCAGCGTCGTCAGCACGCCCGCCCAGACCGCGGAGACCCCCAGGTCGACGCGCATCTCCTCGAGCATCGGGCCGACGCCGGTGATGGCCGGGCGCAGGTTGAGGGCGACGAGCACCACGGCGACCGCGAGCAGCGCCCCGGCGGCGACCACACCCGGGGTCCGGATCTCCACGGCGCCGTCCAGCTCAGCTTCCAGGCCAGGTCCACTGTGTTCGACGCGCATGACCGCTACGATGGCATACGTAGGATGATTGGACGAAAGGATTCCACTGTGCCGTTGGCCACCACCCACCGGGTCGGCCTCGTCGACCAGGTCATCGAGCAGCTCCGGACCGCCGTCCGCGAGGGCGAGTGGCCGATCGGCGAGCGCATCCCCACCGAGCCCGAGCTCTGCGAGCAGCTCGGCGTCGGCCGCAACACCATCCGTGAGGCCGTGCGCGCGCTCGCGCACACGGGCCTGCTGGAGGTCCGCCAGGGGGACGGCACCTACGTCCGCGCCACGAGCGAGGTCTCCGGCGCCATCCGCCGGCTCGCCGGTTCGGAGCTGCGCGAGGTGCTGCAGGTGCGGCGCACCCTCGAGGTCGAGGGTGCCCGGCTGGCCGCCACGGAGCGGACCGAGGAGGAGGTCGCCGAGCTGCGCGCCCTGCTCGCCCGCCGCGCGACCGAGCTGGCGGAGGGACGCTGGGAGGACTTCGCGCGGACGGACGCCGAGTTCCACGGGGCCGTCGTCCGCGCCGGGCACAACGGGCTGCTGACGGAGCTGTACCTGGGGCTGACGGAGGTCATCACCGCGAGCGTCGCCGCGACGTCCACCATCACGCCCGGCGTCGAGCACGCGCCCGAGATCGGCCACGAGGACCTGGCCGACGCCATCGCCGAGCGGGACCCGGAGCGGGCCGTCGCCGAGGCCTGCGGCTTCCTGGACGAGCTCCTGGCGCGCGTCGAGGGCTCCTGAGCCCTGCCCCTCGCGCTCAGGCCCCTGCTGCCCCCGCCACGGCCCGCACCAGGTGTTCCGCGACGGCGCGGCGCTGGGCCTCCGGCATCGACCGGTAGGCGAGCGACTCGAACATCCACAGCCCGTCGGCGGCGAGGCGGGCCACCAGCAGGGACAGTGCGGCGGGGTCGGCCTCGGCGTCGTCCGGCACCGGCGCCCACCGCTCCAGGACGGCGCTCCACGGCGCGGCCCACTCGGGGCGGGTGGCGGCCTCCAGCATGAGCTGCAGCTCCGCGCGGGTCGCCGACTCGGCGCTCACGCGGATGTAGGCGGCCAGCCGCTCGCCGGCGGTGAGCTCGTCGGCCGGGCGGCCGGCGTCGGCCTCCAGCGTCCTCTCCCAACGCTCGGCCAGGTGCTCGTGGATGGCGACGAGCAGCCCCTCACGCGAGGGGAAGTGGTACATGATCCCGCCGCGGGTCAGCTCGGCCTCGGCCGCCACGGAGTCGAACGTCACGGCCGTGACGCCCTCGCGCTGGACCAGGCGCACTGCGGATTCGAGGATGCGGTCGCGGTTGCTCGGTCGCACGGGGTCTCCTGCGGGGCTGCGTCGCGATAGTGGGTGCGGTTCAGTGTCCCGAACCGTAGGCGGAGGATGCCGACCCCGGCCCGTAGGACCGCAGCAGCACCGTGGTGACGATAGCGCCGAGCGCCAGGACCGCGGCGCAGATCACCATGACCACCCAGTAGCTGTTCCCGAACGCGGCGAAGGCGGCGGCGAGCACCTCGGGGCCGGTGCCCTCGGCGGTCAGGGCGTCGGTCATGGACCTGGCTGCCTCGGGCGGCGCGCCGTCGGGCAGCTGGACGGTCACGGTGTAGATCGTGGTCAGGAGCGAGCCGAGCAGGGAGACGGCGGCCAGGCTGCCGAACTCGTAGGAGACCTCTTCCACGGAGGACGCCATGCCGGCCCGGCGGGCGGGCACGTTGCCGATGATCGCGGTGGACGCCACCGACATCGCCGCCCCGAGCCCGAGGCCGGTCACCAGCAGGCCCCCGAGCAGCCACCACAGGCCCTGCTGCACGCCGTACAGCGTGCCGGCCACGCCGACGGCGCCCACGGCCAGGCCGCCGCCGATCAGCACCCGCAGGCCCACGACGTGGAGGAACGCCCCGGCGAGCAGCGAGGAGGGCAGCGAGCCGAGGGCGATCGCGGCCACGAGGAGCCCGGCCTCGAGCGGGGTGAACCCGGCCACGAGCTGGAACCGCTGCGTCGTGGCCAGCTGCAGGCCGCCCATCGCGAACATGGCGATCGCCGCCGCCAGGACCCCGGACGAGAACGCGGGGTTGCGGAAGATCGTCAGGTCGAGCAGCGGGAACGGCAGCTTGCGCTGCCGGCGCACGAAGACGAACCAGCCCACGACCGCCACCGCGGCCGCGCCGAGGACGACGGTCCCCGAGCGGTCGGCCTTGGCGACCTCCTTGATGAGCACCACCAGCCCGACCAGGGTGACCAGGGCCTGCACGGACGAGACGAAGTCCCAGCGGGTCCCGGGATGCGGTTCGTCCTGCGGTGCGACGGCGAGGCCGACGATGACGGCCAGCACGACCACCGGCACGTTGATCAGGAAGATCGAGCCCCACGCGAAGTGCGCCAGCAGCGCGCCGCCGACGATCGGCCCGAGGGCGCCGCCGACCACCGACAGGCTGCCCCACACGCTGATCGCGATGTTCCGCTCGCGCTCGTCCGTGAAGGTCACGCGGATCAGCGCGAGCGTGGCCGGCATCATCGCCGCCGCGCCGACGGCGAGCAGCCCGCGGGCCGCGATCAGCACCTCGGGCGTGGGCGCCGTCGCGGCCAGGAAGGACGCGAACCCGAAGACCACCAGCCCGGCGATGAACATGCGCCGGTGGCCGAACCGGTCGCCCAGCGTGCCCGAGCCGAGCAGGAGGCCGGTCATCACCAGGGGATAGGCGTTGATGATCCACAGGCTCTCGCTCCAGCTCGCGTCGAGCTCGCGCGTGAGGGTCGGCAGCGCCGTGAACAGGATCGAGTTGTCCAGGGTGATCAGCAGCAGGCCGGTGCCGACGGTGACCAGGAGGGTCCAGCGCCGCCCGGTGCCGAGCTGGGACGTGCCCGCACTGCGCGGAGGGCTCATCGTCATGGTTGTAAATGTACCATCTAGAAGGTTAAGTTACGCGGTCAGGACGGGGTCGTGGAGACGTCAGTAGCCCCTCGGTGCGAGCACCGAGGGGCTACTGAGATTCACCCTCGAAAGTGTAGGGCCGGGTGAAGGTTCTACGCGCGCGGCCAGGCCCCCGGCGTCGGCCACTTCGCGGAGCGGCCGTCGCCGCTGGAGGTGCCGGTCAGGCGGCGCTTGACCCACGGGCCCACGTGCTGGCGCATCCAGGCGGCGTTGGCACGCGCCGTCTCCCGGAAGGCCGCCGGCGGGGCGGCGTCCAGCGGCACGTCGTAGGCGGCGTCGTCCGGCTCCAGGCCCAGCGCGACCAGGGCGGCGTTGGCCACCCGCTGGTGCCCCTCGGGCGTGAGGTGGATGCGGTCGGAGGACCAGACGCGCAGGTCGGCCAGCGACCGCATGCCCCACAGGTCCACGACGCGGGCGTCGTGGCGCCGGGCGATGGACCAGACGTTCGCGTTGAAGATGCCCACCCGCCCGTTGGTCCAGCTCAGCGCGGCGCCTGCCTTGAACCCCGTGCCCATCAGGACTTCGGCGCCGGAGGCCCGGAGCTTGGCGACGGCGTCCTCCAGCGCGCCCGAGATCGTGTCGATGTCGGCGGTGGCCCGCAGGATGTCGTTGCCGCCCGCGACCAGGGACACGAGGTCGGGCTTGGCGTCGAGCGTCGCGCCGAGCTGCTCGGCGACGATCGGGCGCAGCTTGCGGCCGCGGATGGCGAGGTTCGCGTACTCCAGCGGGTCCTCGCCCGCCGCGATGCGGCGTGCCGAGAGCGCGGCGGCGAGGTTGTCCGCCCAGCCGCGCTGCACGTCCGGGGCGTCGGGATACGGATCCCACAGACCCTCCGTGAAGGAGTCGCCCATGGCGATGTACCGCGTCCAGCGGACGGGGGCGGTCGCGGTGGGGGAGGTGGAGGGGCCTTCCGGTTCTGGGGTCGTCGTCGCGCTCACGTTCCTCATTGTTGCGCCAACCCGGTGAAGAGTCGTCACAAGTGGGTGTGTCGGGCAGCACAGAAGGTCGCTGTCAGTGGGTCCCGGTAACCTCCTGAACGTGGAGACCACCGTGAACCCGACACCCCCTGCCGACGCCGCCGCTGCCGCTGGCCGGCCCCCGTTGTCGCAGGTCATCGCGCCGGACTGGGCCGAGGCCCTGGCCGACGTCGAGCCCCGTATCCATGCGATGGGCGACTTCCTGCGCAACGAGGTCGCCGAGGGGCGCACCTACGTCCCGGCGGGGGAGAACGTGCTCGCCGCGTTCAAGCGTCCGCTGGCGGACGTGCGCGTGCTGATCGTGGGCCAGGACCCGTACCCGACGCCGGGGCACGCCATGGGCCTGTCGTTCTCGGTGCAGCCGGACGTGCGCCCGGTCCCGCGGTCGCTCGTCAACATCTACAAGGAGCTGCAGGACGACCTCGGCCTGCCCATCGCGAGCAACGGCGACCTGCGCCCCTGGGCCGACCAGGGCGTCATGCTGCTGAACAGGACGCTCACCTGCCGTCCCGGCGCGTCGGACTCGCACGCGGGCAAGGGCTGGGAGGAGGTCACCGAGGCCGCCATCCGCGCGCTGGTGGCCCGCGGCGGGCCCCTCGTGGCGATCCTGTGGGGCGCGAAGGCGCGCAACCTCAAGGCGTGGCTCGGCGACGTCCCCGTGGTCGAGAGCGCGCACCCGTCGCCGCTGTCGGCGCGCAGCGGCTTCTTCGGCTCGAAGCCGTTCTCGAAGGCCAACGCGCTCCTCGAGCAGCAGGGCGCGCAGCCGGTCGACTGGCGCCTGCCGTAAGGACGCGGCACAGCCTTGGTGCCGGCGGACGGCCGGCGTGGACGACGTGAGAAGGACTCAGGTGGACGACAGGAACATGCTCCCGGGCTACGGCGAGCAGACCGGCGAGACGCTGGTCGCGCACGTGGAGGCACCCGCTCCCGAGGTCGCGGGCGCCGATCGGGGACTTTCCGACCGGGACCGCGAGATACTCGCGTTCGAGCGCCAGTGGTGGAAGTACGCCGGCGCCAAGGAGGAGGCGGCGCGTGAGCTGTTCGGGCTCACGGCCACGCGTTACTACCAGGTTCTCAATACGCTGATCGATTCCCCGGCGGCCCTGGAGCACGACCCGATGCTGGTCAAGCGCCTGCGCAGGCTCCGTTCCACCAGGCAACGGGCACGTACTACACGACGGTTGGCGGATGAGAACCACTGAGAACGCACCGTTCTGTCACAACAACCCGCTACTCTCTCTGCCGTGACGAAGAGTGGCTACCCCTACCCGCCCGACGAGTTCGACGTCGCTGTCCCCGGGGGCGCACCAGTGGGTGTGCACCGTGCGCCGCGCAGTGGCTGGAGCTCGGCCTGGCCGTTCCTGCTGGTCGCCGTAGTCTGCGCCGCCGTGGCGTGGGGTGGCATCACGCTGCTGTCCGGGGACGGTGGTGGCGCCGAGGCATCGGGCGACGCGTCGCCCTCGGCCTCCGCACCGGTCTCCCCGTCGGCCTCGCCGTCGGGTGAATCCTCGGGTGAACCTTCGGGCGAGCCCAGCGGCGAGGCATCGGAGCCCGCCGGCGAGGAGTCGTCGTCGGTGACGGGCAACCCGGCCGACGCCGACCTGACCGCTGCGGTGCAGGTGCTCAATGCGAGTGGTGTGGCCGGTGCCGCCGGTTCGGCTGCCGACCAGATCACCGCCGCCGGGTTCACCGGAACCATCACGCCCGCGGACGACGAAGCGGGGCTCGGTCAGGGCTACACCGAGACCACCGTGCTGTACGCCGCGGAGCGCGCCGACACCGCGGCGGCCGTCGCACAGGCGGTCGGTGCGACCAACGCGGTCGAGTCCGCGGACGTCACGGCATCCCAGTACGCGGCCATCGTCATCATCAAGTAAGGCGTCGGTTGATGTTGCCAACCGGTACCACCAGCCTGATATTCGCTTCCCTGGCTATCTCCGCAGCCCTCTGACCTGCACGTTCGCCATGCGCTTAATGCCACATACCGGGCATAGAGGGTTCCCTGGTGTGAGACGGACCACTAGGCTCGAACCACCACGGGTCGACCGCATGGCCCGTGCAGAGGTACAAGGAGAACTACGCATGGCCCAGGGCACCGTCAAGTGGTTCAACGCCGAGAAGGGGTATGGCTTCATCACCCCGACTGCCGGCGGCCAGGACCTTTTTGTTCACTACAGTGCGATCCAGAGTGACGGCTACCGGTCCCTCGACGAGGGTCAGGAAGTCGAGTACGAGGTGGGGCAGGGGCAGAAGGGCCCGCAGGCAGAACAGGTTCGTCCAGTCTGACTCGATGGGACGACGGGTGGGAACTGCCCACCCGTCGCCCGCCACCCCCCTCGACGGATGCTGGGACCCAGACCCCGGCGTCCGCACTGGACGGTCGATGACGACCGGTATCGCACGATGTCGGACGACGATGCCCGACGCCATCGAGCAGCCGCCCGTACCGCGGCTGCTCGCTCTGGTTCCCGCCCGGCACCCCCAGCCCCGCGAGCACCATGATTCGATGGGTCGGTGACGCTCCTCGACGCCGTAGTGGTGGGCTCCGGCCCGAACGGGCTGGCAGCCGCGGTGACGCTCGCGCGCGCCGGGCTCGGGGTCCGGGTCCTGGAGGCCCAGCCGACGATCGGCGGAGGCGCACGCACGCTCCCCGTTCCCGAGCTCGCCGACGACCTCGTCTTCGACCTCTGCTCCGCCGTGCACCCCATGGCGTGGGCCTCGCCGTTCTTCCGGGCCTTCGACCTGGGCGCGCACGGTGTGGAGCTCGTCGCGCCCGAGATCGCCTACGCCCAGCCGCTCGGCGGTGGTCGCGCGGGCCTCGCCTTCCGTGACCTCGACCGGACGGCGGACGGCCTGGGGCCGGACGGCGACGCGTGGCGCGACCTGATCGGCCCCCTCGCCGAGAGCTGGCGCGAGATCACCGCGCTCGCGCTCGGGGACAAGCGGACCGTGCGCGGCATGCTGGAGGGCGTGCGCGGCGGCCCGGCGTCGTCGGCGTGGGGCGCCGCCTCGGCGGTGCGACCCGGTCTGCGGTTCGGTGCCGCGCTCCTCGAGCAGGGCGGCCCGCGCTGGGACCGCCGGTTCCTTACCGAGGAGGCAAAGGCGCTGCTCACCGGCGTCGCGGCGCACGCCATCACGCCGCTCCCGTCGTACGCGGGCGCGGGCACGGCTCTGCTCCTCGCGGCCCTCGCGCACGCCGACGGCGGCTGGGCGGTCCCGGTGGGCGGCTCGCAGGCCGTCACCGACGCCCTCGTCCGTGACCTGGAGGCGCACGGCGGCACCGTCGAGACCGGGCGCGCCGTCGAGGACTGGCACGACCTGCCGCCCGCCCGCGCCGTCCTCTTCGACACCACGCCGCGGGCCGTGCTGTCGATCATGGGCGACCGGATCAGCATGCCGCGCCGGGCCGCCCTGCACCGGTTCCGGTACGGCAACGCGGCCGCCAAGGTCGACTTCGTGCTGTCGGAGCCCGTGCCCTGGACGGTGTCCGACGTCGGGCGCGCGTCGACCGTGCATGTCGGTGGCACCCGCGCCGAGATGGTCATCGCGGAGGACGCCGTCGCGAACGGGACGCACCCCGACCGGCCGATGGTGCTGCTCAGCGACCCGGGCGTCGCCGACCCGGGGCGCGTGCGCGGAACCAGGCGGCCGCTGTGGACCTACGCCCACGTGCCCGCCGGCTCGACGCAGGACCTCACCGAGGCGGTCACCCGGCAGATCGAGCGGTTCGCGCCCGGCTTCCGCGACGTCGTCGTCGGCGCGCGGTGCATACCCGCCAGCCAGATGGAGCTGCACAACGCGAACTACCCGGGCGGCGACATCTCCGCGGGGGCGGCCAGCATCTGGCAGATGTTCGCCCGGCCGACCCTCGCGCCCGACCCGTACCAGGTGGCCGAGGGCGTGTACCTCTGCTCGGCGTCGACCCCGCCCGGGCCGGGCGTGCACGGCATGGGCGGCTGGCACGCGGCGCGCCGGGCGCTGCTGCGGGAGTTCGACGTCCGGCACGTCCCGGGGCTGGCGCCCGCGTAGGGCCCGCGTTCGCCCCCGGAGTACGCGCCTTGCACTCTCATGGTCCGAGTGCCAATAATGTCTTAGCACTCTCCGTTGGAGAGTGACAGCAGGGTCGAATGGTGAGGCCTCCTGCCGCGGCGAGACGTGATCGCCACGGAGGTTGCCGTCCGTCGCGGGCACCGGCCGGCCTGGACAAGCCACCAGCGGAGGATTCATCCCCATGGCCAAGATCATCGCTTTCGACGAGGTCGCTCGTCGGAGCATGGAGCGCGGGCTCAACCAGCTCGCCGACACGGTGAAGGTCACGCTCGGCCCGAAGGGTCGCAACGTCGTTCTGGACAAGAAGTGGGGCGCCCCCACGATCACCAACGACGGTGTCTCCATCGCCAAGGAGATCGAGCTCGAGGACCCCTACGAGCGGATCGGCGCGGAGCTCGTCAAGGAGGTCGCCAAGAAGACGGACGACGTCGCGGGTGACGGCACCACCACCGCCACCGTGCTCGCCCAGGCGCTCGTGAAGGAGGGCCTGCGCGTCGTTGCCGCCGGTGCCAACCCGATCGCCGTCAAGCGCGGCATCGAGAAGGCCACCGAGGCCGTCACCGAGCAGCTGCTGAACGCTGCCAAGGAGATCGAGACCAAGGAAGAGATCGCCGCCACGGCCGCGATCTCGGCCGGTGACCCGGCGATCGGCGAGCTCATCGCCGAGGCCCTCGACAAGGTGGGCAAGGAAGGCGTCATCACCGTCGAGGAGTCGAACACCTTCGGCCTCGAGCTCGAGCTCACCGAGGGCATGCGCTTCGACAAGGGCTTCCTGGCCCGCTACTTCGAGACGGACCCCGAGCGCCAGGAGGCCGTGCTCGAGGACCCGTACGTCCTGATCGTCGAGTCGAAGATCTCGAACGTCAAGGACATGCTGCCGCTGCTCGACCAGGTCATGAAGTCGGGCAAGTCGCTCCTCATCATCGCCGAGGACGTCGAGGGCGAGGCCCTGGCGACCCTGGTGCTGAACAAGATCCGTGGCACCTTCAAGTCCGTCGCCGTCAAGGCCCCGGGCTTCGGCGACCGCCGCAAGGCCATGCTGCAGGACATCGCGATCCTGACCGGCGGCCAGGTCATCACCGAGACCGTCGGCCTCAAGCTGGAGAACGCCACGCTCGAGGAGCTCGGCCAGGCTCGCAAGGTCGTCGTCACCAAGGACGAGACCACGATCGTCGAGGGTGCCGGCGACGCCGACCTCATCGCCGGTCGCGTGAACCAGATCCGCAGCGAGATCGACAAGTCCGACTCGGACTACGACCGCGAGAAGCTGCAGGAGCGCCTCGCCAAGCTGGCCGGCGGCGTTGCCGTCATCAAGGCCGGCGCGGCCACCGAGGTGGAGCTCAAGGAGCGCAAGCACCGCATCGAGGACGCCGTGCGCAACGCCAAGGCTGCCGTCGAGGAGGGCATCGTCGCCGGTGGTGGCGTGGCCCTCATCCAGGCCGGCGCCGTCGCGTTCGCCAAGCTCGAGCTCGAGGGTGACGAGGCGACCGGTGCCTCGATCGTGCGTGCCGCGATCGACGCCCCGCTGAAGCAGATCGCCGTGAACGCCGGCCTCGAGGGCGGCGTCGTGGCGGAGAAGGTGCGCAACCTTCCCTCCGGCCAGGGCCTGAACGCCGCGACCGGCGAGTACGAGGACCTGCTCGCCGCGGGCGTCAACGACCCGGTCAAGGTGACCCGCTCGGCGCTGCAGAACGCCGCGTCGATCGCCGCGCTGTTCCTCACCACCGAGGCCGTCGTCGCCGACAAGCCGGAGCCCGTGGGCGCCCCGGCCGGCGACCCGACCGGTGGCATGGGCGGCATGGACTTCTGAGTCCGGCCTGACCCGCTCGGGCCTCGGCCCGCGCACCCGTCCGACGCCGGTCGGTCAACCTCTCACGCGGAGGGTGACCGGCCGGCGTCGGCCGTTGTGCGGGCGCTGGCGTCAGGAGAACATGCGCGTGGCCGCCGCCTCGGCCTCCGCGTAGGTGCGGGCGGCCGCCGCCAGCGCGGCCTGGATCGCGTCCAGGGCGCCCTCGACCTGCGCCTGCGCGCCCCGCCACTGGCCCACCGTGCCGCCGAACGCCGCCGCGGCGGGACCCTGCCACGTTGCCTGGAGGGCGTCGAGGTTGCGCATGAGCGCCCCCACCTCCGTGCGCACCGTCGCCACCGAGCCCGCCACCGCCGCGCTCGCCTGCTCCACCTGGTCGCTGTCGACCTCGAACCGCATGGCCCTCACCTCCCCGCGCGCCGGGCCGTCCGGCGTCGTCACCCGACGTTAGGCACCCGGCCGGCGACGACGGGGCGGCATCGGGCGTGGTTGTGCACAGGGGTGTGGAAGGCGGGGGTGTGGTCGCGCTCGAACCGCTGCAGGGCCGAGCGGAGGGTCTGTCGCCCCGGCGCTCAGGTGTCGAGCTTCGCCTGCTCCTTGCGCAGCCGGTGCAGCTCCATGTCCAGGTTCTGCCGCGCGGGCTCCTCCCACGCGGCGCCCATGGGGCTCAGGAAGAGCGACTTGCGGGCGAGCAGCCGCTCGATCACGCGGATCCGGGCGCGGAGATAGTCCCCAGTGGGGATGTGCGCGTACTCGGCGCGCACCGCGGACTTGTAGTCCTTGTAGCGCTGCGGCTCGGCGGCGAGCATCGCGAGGTCGGCGTCGTTGAGCACCGCGGCGTCGAAGTCCGCGGGGTCGGGCGCGTGCCGGACGATGGCGTTCACCAGGGCAGCGACCCGGTCCGCCGCCCGCTCGGGCACCCCGAGCCGGGTCAGCTCGTCGTGCGCGAGCATCGCGGAGGCCGTGGTCTGCTCGCCGCCCTGCGACGCGTCGGCGACCTTGCGCTCCGCGTTGAACACCGCGCCGTGGTACCAGGCGGCGAGGCGCACCAGGTCCGGCTCGTGCGTCTCCTCGGCCAGCTCGTCCACGCGGTGCAGCACGGCGGCCAGGTGGCGCAGGTTGTGGAAGTGCCGGTGCTCGTCGGCCCACCGCTCCAGGAGCGACTGGCCGACCTCCTCGATCGAGTCGGTGTCCGCCGTGGCCCCCGCGCCCACCGCGCTCCGGACGAAGGACTTGAGGAACCACTGCGGCGCGTCAGACGTCAGCACGCCCATGTGAACTCTGCCTAACGGTCGATGTCGGTCACTCCACGACCAGCCTATTACCGAAACGGTCAGCGGCGGCTACCGCGGTCAGGGTTCCGGGGTCACGGTTCGGCACCGGCGTGTCAGACGTACAGGTCACCGGGGTGACTTGTACGTCTGACACGTCAGAGCGGCAGCGTCAGGCGGACCGTGAGGCCGCCGCCCGGCGTCTGCGCCACCTCGACGTGCCCGCCGTGCGTGCCCACGATCGCCGCGACGATCGCCATCCCGAGCCCGGAGCCGCCCGACTCCCGGGTGCGCGACGAGTCCGCGCGGTAGAACCGCTCGAAGATCCGTCGCCCCTGCTCCTCCGTGAGGCCCTGGCCGTGGTCGCGCACCTCGAGCACGGCCACGCCGTCCGACGCCGGCTTGTCCCCGCCCGGAGCGTGCTCGCCGTTCTCGCCGTCCTTGCCCGGCTCCGGGCGGCCGTTCGCGCCCGCCGTCCCGGGCAGCACGCCCAGCGCGATCTCGGCGGGCGTGCCGGACGGCGTGTGCCGCGCGACGTTGCCGATGAGGTTGGTCAGCACCTGGCGCAGGCGGTCCGTGTCGCCCTCGACGACGAGCGTTTCGGGCACGGTGCCGCCGTCCGCGAGCGGCACCATGGTGACCTCGCGCGTCGGGTCGAGCGCGTGCAGGTCCTGGGCCGAGTCGCGCGCGAGAGCGGCCAGGTCGACGTCCTCCCGGGCCACGGGGCGGCCCTCGTCCAGCCGGGCCAGCACCAGCAGGTCGTTGACCAGCATGCCCATGCGGCGGGCGGCGTCCTCGATGCGGCCCATGGTGTCGTCGACCTTGTCCGTGGTGTCCAGGGCGCCCATCCGGTACAGCTCCCCGTACCCACGGATCGTCGCGACGGGTGTGCGCAGCTCGTGCGACGCGTCCGAGACGAACTGCCGCATCCGCACCTCGGAGGCCTCCTGCGCCGCGAAGGCCCGCTCGATCTGCGTCAGCATGGCGTTCAGCGAGGTGGAGAGCGAGCCCATCTCCGTGCCCGCCGGGGCCTCGGGGACGCGCTGGGTGAGGTCACCGGCGGCGATCTGCGCGGCCGTGTGCTCCACCGAGCGCAGCGACCGGAGCGACTGCTCGACCAGCACCCAGGCGGTCAGCCCGCCCAGCAGCACGATGCCCAGGCCGGACATGATCAGGGTGCGGGTCAGGATCGAGACGGTCTTGTCCATCCCCACCAGCGGCAGCGCCACGTAGACGACGGCGCGCTCGCCGGTGTCGTCGTAGGTCGCCCCCAGGGTGATCACGCGCCAGCTCTCGGTGCCGGTGTCCGCACCGGCGTCGCCTCTGCCGGTGGCCCCGGGGGCGGTGAACGGCTCGTCGCCGCTGTCGACCGCCTCCTGGTACGTCACCGTCGGCAGCTTGGGCGTGCCGAACCGCCTCATCGCGTCGTTCCCGAGCTCCGCCTGCGTGCCGCTCTCGCCCACGATCAGCACGTAATAGTCGCTCGGCAGCGCCTGGGTACTGGTGGATTTGAGGATGGCGATCGGGTCGAGGGCGGCCGTGTGCAGCTCGTCGTCCACCTGCTGCACGAGGAAGGTGGAGACCACCGTCGTCGTCGCGACGGCCGCGATGCCCAGCCCCGCCGCCAGCAGCAGCGAGATGATCGCCACCAGCCTGGCGCGCAGGGGTATTCCGGCGAGGCGTTCCTTAAGCACGGACGGGCTGCGGGGCGCGCAGCAGGTACCCGACGCCCCGCTTGGTGTGGATCAGCGGGGGCAGGGTCTCGCCCCCGACCTCGAGCGTGTCGATCTTGCGCCGCAGGTACGAGATGTACGACTCGACGATGTTCGCGTCGCCGCCCCAGTCGTACTGCCACACGTGGTCGAGGATCTGCGCCTTGGACAGGACCCGGCCGGAGTTGAGCATGAGGTAGCGCAGCAGCTTGAACTCGGTCGGGGACAGGTCCACCTCGACGCCGGCCCGGCGCACCTCGTGCGAGTCCTCGTCCATCTCGAGGTCGCCCACGTGCAGCACGGCTTCCTCCTCGGGGGCGGGCACGCCCGTGCGGCGCAGCACCGCGCGGATCCGGGCCACGACCTCCTCCAGGCTGAACGGCTTGGTCACGTAGTCGTCGCCGCCCACGGTCAGGCCCTGCACCTTGTCCTGCGTGTCGTCCTTGGCGGTCAGGAAGACGACGGGGGTGTGCCGGCCGGTCGCCCGCATGCGGCGCGTGACCGTGAAACCGTCCATGTCCGGGAGCATCACGTCGAGCACCACGAGGTCCGGCTCGACGTCGCGGACCAGCTGGAGTGCGCCGTTGCCGTCGGCGGCGGCATGGACCTCGAAGCCCGCGAAGCGGAGAGACGTGGACAGGAGCTCGCGGATGTTCGGTTCGTCGTCCACGACGACCAGACGCGCCTCGGGAGTAGCCATGTTTCCAGTGTGCGGCTGGTTCCTGAACACTGCCTGAGTTTCGCCCGGGAAATCGCCCGGACTGCCGCTCCGGGCTCCGGCTGACCGTCAGGTCAGGGTTCGGCTCCGCGATTGCCGCGACACGGCCTAGGCTGTGTCGCATGTCAGCACCGTCCCCGCAGGAGCCCGGGCAGACGCCCCGGCGCACGTATCTCATCGTCGACGGTGAGAACATCGACGCCACGCTCGGCATGAACGTGCTGAACCGCCGGCCGGCTCCCGAGGAGCGCCCGCGCTGGGACCGCATCTCCGCGTTCGCCGAGAAGGTCTGGTCGCAGGAGGTCGTGCCGCTGTTCTTCCTGAACGCGACGTCCGGCCAGATGCCGATGCCGTTCGTCCAGGCGCTGCTCGCCATGGGCTACAAGCCGATCCCCCTGGCCGCGCAGGGCTCGGAGAAGGTCGTCGACGTCGGTATCCAGCGCACCCTCGACGCGCTCCTGGACCGGCCGGGCGACGTGCTGCTCGCGAGCCACGACGGCGACTTCCTGCCGCAGATCGAGGCGCTGCTGGCCGACGACGACCGCCGCGTCGGCCTGCTGGGCTTCCGGGAGTTCGTCAACGCCCGGTTCACGGACCTGGAGCAGCGCGGCCTGGTCATGTACGACCTCGAGGGCGACGCCGACGCCTTCACGACCATGCTGCCGCGCGTCCGGATCATCCCGATCGAGGAGTTCGACCCGCTGCGTTACCTGTAGCCGCCAGGCCCTGCGCTACTCGCCCAGGGCGAGCGTGCCCTCGTACGGGGTGCGGTCGCCCTGGGGCAGCGTCGGGCGGGCGTTGTGCCCGTGCGACGCCTCGTCGAGCACGGCGATCTGCTCGGCCGACAGCTCGACCGGCGTCGTGTAGACGACCCACTGGACACCCTCGGTGCACGGGGGTGTCGTGAGGCTGCCCTCGTACGCCTCGAAGGTCGGGTCCGCCGGCAGCATCACCGCGACGTCGAGCGGCAGGTCCGTGGTGCCCGGCGTCGCCGCGCCCTCGACGAACGGCTGCCACGCCTCGTTCTCGGCGCCCTCCTCAGCGAGCACCCCGATCACCAGCGTCTCGCCGTCGGCGGTCGTGTGGACCAGGTGGAACTCGGCGTCCATCGCCTCGCCCTCGACGGTGTGCTCCGACGGCACGTGGAAGTGCGTCTGGGCGAGGGTGAACTCGGCGCCGTCCCACTCGACGGTCGACGCCCCGCTCGCGGGCACGAGCTGGATCGTGTGGCCCGTGTCGACCGACTCGCCGACCGTCGGGGACGACGTGATCGTCGGGTGCCCGGCCGCCTGCTGGTCCGCGTGGGCGGGCAGGTCGATGGGCGACTGCGCGTCACCGGCCGAGCACGCCTCGAAGTCGGCGGACAGCTGCCCCCACTCCGCGGGCCCCTCCGCGCCCTCGTAGGACCAGTGCACCTCGCCGCTCACGCCGGGCGGCGGGCCGGCGGTGGCCGCCTCGTCCGGGGCCGGGCCGGTGCCGCACGAGGCGAGCAGCGGGGTGAGGAGCAGGACGGCGGGCAGCGCGAGCTTCTTCAACAGATACTCCGGAGGGGTGGTCCGTGCGAACGGCAGAGGCCGGGTTGTCGGCAGCGTAAAACTACCGAAAACCCGACCTTTCGCCCACCCTGAACGTGATCCCGTGGGACGTCAGCGAGCCGACGCCGGCCACCACGCCCGGACCGTGCCCAGCCTGCGGTGCGCGGCCGGGCGGCCGCCGCCGAAGCCGCCCCCGCCGAACCCGCCGCCGATGCGCGCCGTGTGGGCGCGCTTGCGGGACCGCACGAGGTTCGGGTCGAGCAGGATGCCGCCGAGCATCATGCCGCCGGTGATCGGCCCGTTCGCGTCGGCGCCCTCGGCGTCGGGCTCCGCCGCGGCGGCGGCCGCCACGACGGCGTCCGCGTCCTCGCGGGCCAGCCGGGCGGCCTCCCGGACCAGCGCGCTCGCCTCCTGGGCCTCGCCCAGCGCCGCGGTCGGGTCGGTCGGGTGCAGGGTGCGGGCGACGTCGGCCAGGCGGACCGCCTCGGCGAGCCGCGTGCGCGCCGTCGCGCCGACGGCGCCGCGGCGGGTGGCGACGAAGTCGCCGGTCTGGCGCAGCTGCGCGTCGACCCGGACCAGGGTGTCGCGGACCAGCGCGGACGCCCGGGCCTTGACCTCGGTGTTGTCGCGGATGGATGCCAGCGCGGCGTCCAGGGCCGCCTCCGCCGTGGCGATGCGCTGCAGCCCGGCCAGCGGGTCGCCGCCCTGACGCGTCACCTCTACGTGCTTGAGCGAGGCCTGGGCGGCGGCGCGCGCGAGGGTGACCCGCAGGTCGCCCTCGACGGCCTTGGCGGAGGCCACGTCCTGCGTGAGCGAGGCGATCGACTTGTCGAGCCGGCCCACGGCGTCGCGCAGGTGCAGCGCGGTGGCGTCCACGGCGTCCAGCAGCATGGCGGTCTGTCCCAGCGCGTTCTGCGCGCCGCGGGCGTGCGCCACCGCGACGGCCTTCTGCCCGGCGGCCAGGGCCGAGTTCCCGGCGGCCACGGCCTCCTTGGCGTTGGCCAGCAGCAGCTCCGCCTGCTCAGGGTTGCCCACCACGGTCGCCAGCGGCCCCGTCGGGTACCGCCGGGCGAGCTGGGCCAGCAGGCTCCGGGCGGCCGCGACCCGCTGGGACAGCTCGGCCTCACGGGTCACGACGTCGGCCAGCAGCTCCGCGGCGCGCTGCTGCAGGCGGCGCAGGTCGTCGAACGCGCGGGTGCGGGCGTCGAGCCTGTCCGCGGCGGCGTCGCACAGCGCGATGATCCTGGCCAGGCGGTCGCGGCGGGCGGCGTCCTCGGGAGACTCGGGCCGCGCGGCGTCCTCGCCGGCCTCGCCCTGGTCGTCGCCGAGAGCGCCGGCGTCGCCGACAGTGCCAGCCGGGGCCGACGGCGTACCGGCCGACGCGCCCTCCCGCTCGACGTCGAGCGCCTGCCGGATCGCGAAGGCTTCCCGGACGTCGCCGGCGGCCCCCGCGAGGATCAGCTCGAAGTCCCGCGTCGCGTCGGCGCCCAGCTCCGAGCGGGCGAAGCCGAGCTCCTGCTCGCAGGTCTTGAGCGCGTCGTCGATCCCGACCAGGGCGGCGGCGGCGCGCTCGTCCAGCTCGTCCAGGGTCAGGTCGGCGAAGGCGCTCGCGGCCGGGGCGGCGGCCACCGGGGTGCGGTCCCGGAGCTGGGCGAGGAGCGGGCGCAGCCGGGGCACCGCGAACCGCCACAGCACGAACCCGAGCGCGATCAGCAGCAGCGCCGCCGCCAGCGCGATGCCCACCACGAGGAGCGGGCTGGTGGTGCCGGCGACCCCCTGGCGGACGGTGTCGGCGGCCTCGGTGGCGGCCGGGGCCCACTGCTCGTCCTCGACGGCGGCCGTGACGGCGCCGTCGACCTGCCGGAGCTGGCCGTCGGTAAGCGTCACGTTGCTGTCCGCGGACAGACCGAACTCGCCGTCAGCGGTGGCGATCGCGAGGAGCAGGTCGTCGGTGCGGAGCCCGGACTGGTTCGCGCTCGCGTTGGCCCAGTCCACCGGGTCGGTGCCGTCGAAGCTCTCGATGTACACCACGAACATGCGCAGGTCGGTCTCGCCGGCGAGCCGGTCCACGGCGTCCAGCACGTCCTGGCGCTCGGCGTCGGTGAGCACGCCCGCGCCGTCGGTCACGGCGTCCGTGAGCGTGATCGGCGGCGACGCGGGCAGCACGTCCTTCATGAGCTCGGCCTGCATCGCGGCCGTGAGGCGGGGCGACACGGACGGCAGCGGCTCGGCCGGCCGGACGACCGTCGCGTTGGCGGCCTGGGACGTGGCCGCCAGGACCACGCCGACCAGGCCCGCGAAGGCCACGACGACCCAGCCCCCGGACGCACGGGTGCCGGGGTCGTGCGCATGCTCGGCTCTTGCTCGGGACTCGATCACGTCCCTGATCGTCACCCCGGGTTCAGCACATCGCAATCGGAGGCGGAAACGTTGCGCATATGCAACGAATCCTCAGGTGAATGCCCAGCGTGAAGCGCATTTTCACGTCCTGAGCAGGGTGAATGTCAGGGAGTCGTCGAATCGGCCGGGGAACCGTCCAGATCCTCGGCGTCCACGATGCGGTACGCGTACCCCTGCTCGGCCAGGAACCGCTGCCGGTGGGCCGCGAAGTCCTGGTCGACGGTGTCCCGTGCGACCACGGCGTAGAAGTGCGCGGTGCGCCCGTCGGCCTTGGGCCGCATGATGCGCCCGAGGCGCTGCGCCTCCTCCTGCCGCGACCCGAAGGACCCCGAGACCTGGATGGCCACGGACGCCTCCGGCAGGTCCACCGAGTAGTTGGCGACCTTGCTCACCACGAGCCGGGAGATCTCGCCCTCGCGGAACGCCCCGAACAGCCGCTGCCGCTCCTTGTTGGTGGTCTGCCCGGTGATTATCGGCGCCCCGAGGTGCTCGGCCAGCTCCTCGAGCTGGTCGATGTACTGGCCGATGACCAGCACCTGGTCGTCGGGGTGGCGCGCCACGATCTGCTCCACCACCTTCTTCTTGCCCGACGCCGACGCGGCCAGCCGGTACTTGTCCTCCGTCTCGGCCGTCGCGTAGGTCATCCGCTCGGACTCCGGGAGCGTGAGGCGCACCTCGACGCAGTCGGCGGGCGCGATGTAGCCCTGCGCCTCGATGTCCTTCCACGGCGCGTCGAACCGCTTGGGCCCGATCAGGCTGAACACCTCGTCCTCGCGGCCGTCCTCGCGCACCAGCGTGGCGGTCAGGCCGAGCCGGCGGCGGGCCTGGAGGTCCGCCGTCATGCGGAAGACCGGCGCGGGCAGCAGGTGCACCTCGTCGTACAGGACGAGGCCCCAGTCGCGGGCGTCGAGCAGCTCGAGGTGCGTGTAGACGCCCTTCCGCTTGGTGGTCAGCACCTGGTAGGTGGCGATGGTGACCGGCTTGATCTCCTTCTTGGTGCCGGAGTACTCGCCGATCTCGTCCTCGGTCAGCGTGGTGCGCCGCACCAGCTCGTCGCGCCACTGGCGCGCGCTGACGGTGTTGGTCACCAGGATCAGCGTGGTGGTGCCCGACTTGGCCATGGCGCCCGCGCCGACGATCGTCTTGCCGGCACCACAGGGCAGCACCACGACGCCCGAGCCGCCGTGCCAGAAGCCGTCCACGGCCTGCGCCTGGTAGGGCCGCATCGTCCACGGGGCCGCCTGCTCGTGCGGCGTCCGGGGGTGGGTGGTGGGGCTGAGCTCGATGGGGTGCTTCTCGCCGTCCACGTAGCCCGCGAGGTCCTCGGCCGGCCAGCCGAGCTTGACCAGCACCTGCTTGAGGTGGCCGCGCTCGGACGGGTGCACCGCGACGGTGGACTCGTCGATCCGCTCGCCGACCAGGCCCGCCGTGCGCCTGGACTTGAGCACCTCGGCGAGGACCGCGCGGTCGGTGGTGCGCAGCACGAGGCCGTGCGCCGGGTCCTGCGCGAGCTGGAGGCGACCGTAGCGGGCCATGGTCTCGGCCACGTCGACCAGCAGCGCGTGCGGCACCGGGTAGCGGCTGTACTCGATGAGCGTGCTCACCACCTGCTCGGCGTCGTGCCCGGCGGCGCGCGCGTTCCACAGGCCCAGCGCCGTCAGGCGATAGGTGTGGACATGCTCGGGCGCACGCTCCAGCTCGGCGAAGGGCGCGATCGAACGTCGCGCCTGCTCGGCGCTCGGGTGGTCGACCTCCAGCAGGAGCGTCTTGTCACTCTGCACGATCAACGGGCCGTCGGGCATGTGGTCTCCCTCAGTCTTGTGTCGGTTCGCCTCAGGGCGTGGTGGTCGTCGGTAGGACCGACGCGATGCGGTGGACGGCGATCGTCAGCTCGGCCTCGCGGTCCGGGTCGAGCGCGCGCAGCCTGCCGCCGTCGAGGTTCAGGGGTTTCAGCTCGCGGCGCTCCAGCCGGCCGGTGTGTCCGGCCACCTCGATGATCACGGTGGAGCCGTCGCGGAGCGCGTCACGCAAGAGTGCCAACCCGTCGGCGGGGTGCTGTGTTCCCGCGTCGTCGTCGAGCAGCTCGGCGGGCCCGGCGGGCCCGGCCGGTTCGGGCGCCGACGGCGGCCCGGGTGCCGTCGCCGTCACCGTCACCTCGTCGGCGGTCACCGGGACAGCGGGGCTCACCACGCGGTAGCCGCGCAGAGGGACGGGGCCAGGTGGTGCCACGGAGTGCGCCACCTCGGCCGCGTCCGCCCGTGCCCGGGCGCCGGCCCGGGCCGCCGCCTCGACGGCCCGCAGCTCCGCGACCAGGGCCTCGGGATCAGGGGCGCGCGTGGCGACGTCGGCCGCGGAACCCATCCGGATCGCCGCCGCCGAGCGCGGGGCCGGCATGGCCCGGCCCGTGACGCCCCGCCGGGCCACCAGCACCCGGCCGTCCGGCCCCTCCAGGGCCGAGACCAGGCCACGGCTGCGGAGCGCCTCGTGCAGCGCGGCCGCGGGGACGGACGCTGCGAGCACGGTGGGCGCCAGCCGCACCAGGCCCAGGCCCGCGAGCGACGGGTCGTGCTCGAGCCCGGCCAGCACGGTCGCGTCGGCGGCCCGCAGGTACGCCGACGCCGAACCCACCCGCACCGCGCCGTGCCGCCGCGCGGTGTCCCGGACCAGGTACTCCAGGGGCTGCGGGACCGGCACGGGGGAGCGGTGCGCGAGCTCGTCGAGCAGGCCGTCCGCCGTCTCTCCCTGGTCGAGCGCGCGCGTGACCGACGCCGGGCTGAACCGCACCGTCGTCGCCGCGCCGCGCGACTCCACGTCCGTGGACCGCTCCAGGAGCCGTGCGAGCTCCCGCGACGGCCGCCCCGGCACGATCCCCGTGAGGTCGCCCTGGAGCAGGATCTCGTCCACCTCGTGCGGGAGCACCGCGCGCAGCACCCCGGCGACGTCGGGCGGCTCCGCGGCGCCGGGCCCGCCGGCGGTGCCGTCGGCCGGCGCGTCGTGCTCCAGCAGCGCCAGCCCCGGCGCCGACAGCGCGCCCGCGCCCGTCACGCCCAGCCACTCCGCCTCGGCCAGCAGGCCCTCGACCGCGCTGGCGGGCGGCACCGAGCGCGGTGTGTGCCAGGTCAGCACCTCGACCACGGCCCCCGGCGTGGGCGCGAGCACGGCGTCCGCGCCGCGGGCCGCCGCGAGCACCCCGAGCACGCTGTGGCGCAGCCGCGGCACCCAGGGCCGCTGCAGGTCGGGCGACAGCGGGGCGCGCAGCGCGCCCTTGTCGTCGCGGGAGCCCACGAGCCACGGCGCCCGCCGGGCCGTCAGCCACGCCCCGGCCAGCCGGGCCCAGCGGGCGGCGTCGTCCAGGTCGTCCCAGTCGGTCACCGTGGGCACGTACGACGGCGGCGCCTCGCCGTCGTCGCGCACCAGGCCGGCCAGCGCCGCGACCTCGACCACGAACGCCGTCGCCGGCTCGTCCGCCTCCAGCTGCGCGGCGATCCGCCGCAGGTCACGCACGCCCAGGCCGCCGGCACGCAGCACCGACGACGGGCTGTCGTCCCAGGACTGGCGCAGCAGGCGCACGCGGCGCACCAGCTCCAAGGCGGCGCTCGCGGCCTCGGCGTCGGCGGTGGCCGTGGGCACGGTGCGGCCCTGCGGCTCGGGCGGCCGGGTGTGCGGCGTGCGGTGGGTGTGGCCGCCGCGGAGCGCCAGCCCGACCAGCCGCGGCAGCACCACGTGCCGCGCGTCCGACCGGACCAGGAGGTGCGCGGTGACCAGCCAGTTCACCGCGTCCCGGGGCCGGGAGCCCGCGGGTGGGACGACGCCGACGGGCGGTCCCCAGGCGAGGGCGTCCAGGATCGCGCGCGCCCCGCCCGGCGCGTCGGCGAGGAGCGTGCCGAGCGTGGCGTCCGTCGCGGCGCGACCCGGGGCGGAGCCGAGCGAGCGACCCACCGCCTCGGCCAGGCCGTCCGGCACGGGTTCGACGTGCGGGCCCAGGCCCGCGGGGTTGGGGCCGAGCAGCTCGTCGAGACCCGGCGAGGTGCGCAGGTCGGGGCCCTGGTCCGGGCCCTGGTCGGCGTCCGGCCCGCCGTCCCACAGCAGGGCCTGCTCGACGGCCCGGTGCACGGCCGCCTCCACCAGGGAGCGGTCGTCCGCGGAACCGCCCAGCGCCCAGGTGACCACCTCGGGGCTGAGCGGTCCGGGCAGCGGCGGGCCGCCGGCGTCGGCGCCGCCCGGCGGGGCGCGGAAGACAGGTTCGAGGGCGAGCACCGCCTCCAGGACCTGCAGGGTCAGGGCGTCGGCGCGGGCCAGGGCGCGTTCGAGGGAGGTACGGCTGGACGCGCGGGCCGCGAGCGACCGGAGCGTCGAGGGGGAGGGGGCGGCAAGATCAGGACGGGCGCGCAGGAGCGCGGCGAGCGCGGTGTCCGAGCGCTGCCGGAGGTCGTCGGCGAAGTGCCGCGTGGTCGCCGCCGGCGCTGCGGGGAGCGAGGAGGCCATCCTGACGATGCTACGCGGGTTTCCTCCGGCGCAGTCCGGCCGGTCCACCCTGTTCGCCGACAGCGGTGCTCGCCGTCAGCCGCGCCTCCCGTCGGCCCCGGGCCGCCGTCAGCCCTGCGCGGTGCGGTGGCAGACCTCCGCCCACGGCGTCGGGGTGATGCCGAAGCGGGCGCGGGCGTCGGCGTCGGCCAGCACGTAAGGCCGCTCCCACTGGTAGATGATCTCGCGCATCTCCCGCATGAAGGGGACGGCCAGGGCCGCGGCGGCCAGCCCGGCGCCGCGCAGGGCAGAGATGTGCACGGGCGGGCGGCCGGCGCTCGCGAGCACGTCGCCCAGGGCCTGCGCCTGCGTGACGGGCGGGTTGCTCGGCACGTGCCAGACGCGGCCGTGCGCGCCAGGGTCCTCGGCGGCGGCCACCAGCGTGCGAGCGGCGTCGGCGACGTCGGTGAAGGTGTGGGGCTGGTCGGTGCGGCCCATCATCAGCACCCGCTTGCCGAGCAGCGCGTCCGGCACCACGCGCGAGACGTGGCCGTTGCCGCCCACGCCCCGGCCCATGTAGTCGGAACCCCGGATCTCGACGGCCCGCACACGCCCGGCCTCGTGCGCGGCCCGGGCGTCGGCCCACATCCGGGCGCGGAGCCGGCCCTTGTGGTCCGTCGCGGCGTCGGGCAGGTCCTCCGAGATCGGCACGTCGACCGGGCCGTACGGGTACAGGGTGCCGGTGATCGCGTAGACGGCGCCCGAGCGCTCCGCGGCGGACAGCAGGGACGCGGCGAGCGGCGGCCACACGCGCTCCCACTGGGTGTAGTCGGCCGGGTTGGCGCAGTTGTAGAGGTAGTCGGTCCCCTCGGCCGCGCGGGCCAGGGCGTCGGCGTCGGAGGCGTCGAGGGCGAGGTGCTCCACGCCGTCGATCCCGGTGCTGCGGCCCGAGCGGCTCACGACAGTGACCTGTGACCCGCGCTCGGCCAGGTGGGCGGCGACATGGCGGCCGATGGGCCCGGCGCCGACGATGAGGTGACGGTCAGACATGATCGATGCTCCAATCCGAGAGCGGTGCTCTCAACTCGTGGCGCAAGCGTGACACGAGCGGGTGCGCCTTGGCAAGAGCGGTGCTCTCGGTTGTGTGCAGTGATCTGCCATGCGAACCTGGGCGGCATGAGTCCGGCCCGCACCGCCCGCGCCCTCGCCCGCGAGACGATCACCCGCGAGATCCTCGACTCGGCCCGCGCACGGCTGACCACCGACGGCGCCGCGGCGCTCTCCCTGCGCGCCGTCGCGCGGGACGTCGAGATGGTGTCCTCGGCCGTGTACCGGTACTTCCCGAGCCGGGACGCCCTGCTGACCGCCCTGCTCATCGAGTCGTACGACGAGCTCGGCGCCGCCGCCGAGGCGGCCGACGCGGCGGTCGCCGACCGGGCGGACACCGGCGCCCGCTGGCTGGCCGCCTTCCGCGCCGTGCGCACCTGGTGCGTGGCGCACCCCGGGGAGTTCGGGCTGCTGTACGGCACCCCCGTGCCCGGTTACGCCGCACCGCGGGACACGGTGGTCCCCGCCGTCCGGGTCGTCACCGTGCTCGCCCGGATCGTCGGGGACGCCTACGCGGCAGGGGCGCGGCCGGCGGCCGCGCCGGGTCCAGGGGCCCCGGGGGCGGGTGCGCCCGTGACGGTCGCGCCCGCGCTCGCCTTCATCGCGGACCACGAGCTGTGGTCGGGCACCGACCTGGCGGACGACGCCGTGGCCGAGGCGGTGCGGCGCACGATCATGGCGTGGACCACGCTGTTCGGCCTGATCTCCTTCGAGCTGTTCGGGCACCAGGTCGGCTCGGTCGCGGACCCCGGGGCCTGGCTCGACGAGGTGGCGCTCCGGCTCGCCGCCGACCTCGGGATCGGGGCCTGAGGCCCGCGAACAGGCGGCCAGGGCACGCCACGTGGGCGAAGTGTCGTCAATGCATGCGACGCGGCAGGCATCCGCCCGGTAACCTTGTGCAACGAGTCCGGAGAGAGCGCGTCAGCCGCAGCACCCCGGGCCCCCATGAGCAGTTTCGCGAGCAGTACCGACAAGCACAGAAGAAGGTCGCAGTGCCCACCGGCAAGGTCAAGTGGTTCGACACCGACAAAGGCTTCGGCTTCATCGCCAACGAGGACGGCGGCGAGGTGTTCCTGCACGCCTCCGCGCTGCCGGACGGCGTGGTGCCCAAGCCGGGTGCGCGTGTGGACTTCGGGGTGGCCGACGGCCGCCGCGGTCCGCAGGCGCTCGCGGTCAAGGTGCTCGACGCCGCGCCGTCGGTCGCCAAGGCGAAGCGGAAGCCCGCCGACGACATGGCTGTCATCGTCGGTGATCTGACGCAGATGCTGGACCGGGTGGCAAATGACCTGCGCAAGGGGCGTTATCCGAAGAACCCGGAGACGCTAGCCAAGATGCTGCGCAAGGTCGCAGACGACTTCGACGCCTGAAACCCACGAGGTCCCGAGGAACATGGTGACGATCACCGCGCCCGCCGCTCGAACGCCCTTCCGGCGGCTCACCGCACGCTCCAGCCGAGACGCCGTCCTGAACGGTGCCGCCGAGCTCGCGCGCGCCGCCGCACAGGAGGTCGCCGAGCGACCCGAGGACGTCGGGGAGCACCTCGGCACCCTCTTCGAGGACGAGCGGGTGGTCTCGCACCGCTTCGCCGCGACCATGCGGGGCTACCGCGGCTGGCACTGGACGGTCACGGTGACGCGCGTGCCGCGCGGCCGGACCGCCACGATCAGCGAGGTCGAGCTGCTGCCCGGCGACGAGGCGATCCTCGCCCCCGCCTGGCTCCCGTGGTCCGAGCGGCTGCGCCCGGGCGACGTCGGCCCGGGGGACGTGCTGCCCTTCCGCGCCGACGACCCGCGGCTCGAGCCCGGCTACACCGCCACCGGCGACCCCGAGGTCGACGAGGTGGCGATCGAGGAGCTCGCCCTCGCCCGCGCCCGCGTGCTGTCCCCGCGGGGCCGTGACGAGGCGGCCGAGCGCTGGTACCGCGGCTCGCGCGGACCGACGTCCGCGGGCGCCGTCGCCGCGGCGGCCGAGTGCACGGACTGCGCGTTCCTCATCCCGCTGTCCGGCCCGATGGGCCAGCTCTTCGGTGTCTGCGCCAACGAGTGGTCGCCCGACGACGGCAAGGTCGTCTCGCTCGACCACGGCTGCGGCGCCCACTCGGAGACCGACGTCGAGGCCCACCCGACCGACTGGCCGGCGCCGGCCCCGCTGATCGACGAGAACGAGGTCGAGCAGGTGCCCGTGGCCTCCGACGCACCGGCGGGCAGCGGGGACGAACCCTCCGCGTGACCCACGACCCCTTCGGCACCGGCGCGCTACGACGCGCGGTGACCGAGGCGTGGCGTGCGTCCCCGACGCGCTTTCGCGAGGACGCGAACTCCGAGGAGGACCACGCGCGCGGCTGGTACCGCGACCGGGTGGTGGTGGAGCTCGCGCAGAATGCGGCCGATGCCGCGGCGCGTGCCGGGGTGCCGGGCCGGCTGACGCTGACCCTGGAGCCGCGCCCGGACACGGGTGACGTAGGCGCGACGGGCGACGCGGGCGGGACGGCCGGCGCGGCCGGCGTCGAGCCCGGGTGGTGGCTCGTCGCCACGAACACCGGCGCCCCGCTCGACGCCGACGGGGTGGCCTCGCTGGCCGCCCTGCGTGCCTCCGCGAAGTCCGGCGGGGACGGCGGCACGGGAGCCGGGTCGTCCCACGGCGTCGTGGGCCGGTTCGGGGTGGGGTTCGCCGCGGTCCGGTCGGTGTCGGACGAGATCCAGGTGCGGTCCCGCGCGGGCGGCGTGCGCTTCTCGCTCGCGGACACCCGCGCGGAGCTGGGGCTGGCGCCCGCGCCGGCGCCCGGCGCGGACGAGATCGGTCCCTTGCCTCGAGATCGGTCCGACAATGGACCGGTCTCAGCGCAACCGACCGATCTCGCGCTCGGGGAGCGGCTGGCCGGGGTCGCCGGCGCGCGTGGGGGCGCGCTGCCCGTGCTGCGGCTTCCCTTTCCGGCGGCGGCGACGACGCCGGACGAACCGGACACCGTGGTCGAGCTCCGGCTGCGCGACGCCGGGGCGGTGGCCGCCGTCCGCGCCCAGCTCGCCGCCGTCGACGACGGGCTGCTGCTCGCGCTGCCGGCCCTCGACGAGCTGGTGATCGAGGACGACTTCGCAGGTCAGCCGGGTTCTGGACCCGCCGACGCGGCGCCCCGGGCGAATCCGCGGGTGCTGCGCGACGTCGGGACGCGCTGGCGGGTGCACCGAGCGTCCGGAACCCTGGAGCCGGACGACTCGCTGCCGTCCGAGGCGCGCCGCGCGGACTGGTCGGTGCTCTGGGCGCTGCCCGCGGCGGGGAGCCGCACGGCGGCTGGGCCGACGCTGCACGCGCCCACCCCGACGGACGTGCGGCTCTCGTTCCCCGCGCTCCTGATCGCCTCGTTCCCGGTCGATCCCGGCCGCCGGGGCGTGCTGCCGGGGCCGACGTCGGACCGGGTCGCCGCCGAGGCAGGCCGCGCGTACGCCGCTTTCCTGGGCGAGCTCGGGTCCGGCCACCCGGGCGACGGCACGGGCGGGCTCGACGTGCTCGGGCTGGTCCCCACCGGGCTCCCGGCGGGCGACGTGGACGCCGCGGTCCGCGCGGCGGCCGACGTCGCGCTGCGGGACGTACCCCTGCTGCGGCTCGCCGCGGCCGGGCAGCCGGGGGAGCCGGACGGGGCCGTCGACGACGGCGGGGACGTGCCGCTCGTGGCCCCGCGGGACGCGGCGTTCGTCGTGGGGCCGCTCGGCGAGGACCCGGCGCTCGCCCGCGCGCTCGCTCCCGGCGCACCCAGGGCGCTGGTCACCGTCCCCGGGCGGCACCAGGCCCTCGCGCGCTCGCTCGGCGCGGACCCGCTGGACCTCGCCGACCTCGTCGAGGCCCTCCCGCCCGAACCGGGGGTCGTGCACGCGGCGCTCGACGCCCTGGCCGCGCACGCCGCGGAACCCGCGGTCCTGGAGGCGGTCGCCGGGGCCCCGCTGCCGCTCGCGGACGGCCGCGTGACCCGTGGGCCCCGGGGGACCGTGCTGCTGGACGCCCCGCGGCTCGCCGGTTTCGCCCGTGCGCTCGGCGTCCGGGTGGTCCACCCTGACGCCGCCCACCCCGTCCTGGAACGGGCCGGTGCCACGCCGACCACCCCGCGCGGGCTGCTCGCGGACGCCGGGGTCCGGTCCGCCGCCCTCGCCGCGGCCGAGGACGTGCTCGACGACGGCGACCCGGCTCCCGACGAGACCGTCTCGGCGGTGCTCGAGCTCGTGCGGCTCGCGGTCGCCGAGTCCGGTCCGGAGGACCTCCCGTTCTGGCTGGGGGAGCTGCCCGTCACGGCGGACGGCGGCGTGGTCCCGCTGCGCGAGGCCGTGCTGCCCGGCACCTGGGCGGCCGGGCACCTCGACCTCGTCCAGGTGCCCGACGACGTCGTCGCGCGCTGGGGCGCCGACACCCTCGCCGCGGCCGGGGCCCGCGCCGACCTGGGCGTCTACCGGGTGGCCGACGTCGTCGCGCCCGACGAGGACGACGAGGCCGACTACGGTCCCGACGACCCCGCCGGCTGGCTCTCCGACTGGGACGACTACCTGGACCACCTGGCCGACGAGCTCGGCGCGGGCGCGTGGATCGGCGACGTTCCGGCCGTGCCCGACCTCGACGCCCTGTTCGACCTCGACGCCCTGCCCGACGGCGCGCAGACCGGAGACGACCCGCTCGCCGCCGTGCTGGCCCGCATCGCCGCCGACCCCGATCTGCGCCGCGCGCTGCTCACACCCGTGCGCTCGCCGGACGCCCCGGACCGGCAGGCGCTGTCGTACACGGCGTGGTTCCTGCGCCGCCGGCTCGGGGCGCCGTTCGCGCTCGGGGACACGCCGTTGCTCCCGCCCGCGCCGCCCGCGACGGCTGGCCTGGACGACGACCTCCTGGCCGTCCTCGGCGGCCTGCACGACCTGGCTGACCTGCCCGGACGCGACTGGGCGGCGGTGCTGGACCGGCTGCCCGACGCCGGCTCCGGGCCGGCCGGACGGCTGCCCGTCGTCGTCGCCCGCGCCGTCTGGTCGGGCCTGGCCGCGCTCGCCCGGGCGGGCGGGCCCGGCATCGCGCCCGGCCGGCTGCCCGCGCTCGGTCCGGGCGGCGTCACGGTGGAGAGCACGGACGACCTCGCGGTGGCCGCGTCGCCGCGGTGGGCTCAGCTCGGTCCGGTGGTCCCCGCGTCGCCCGACGTCGCCGGGGCCCTGGCCGAGCTGCTCGACCTCCCGCTGGAGGACGCGTCCGACCTCGCCCCGGACGAGCCCGGTCGGCCGGTCGAGCTGGACGCCAGGGTCCGCGCCGTCGTCCCGCACGCCCCGGACACGTGGCGCAGCCACGAGATCCTCACCGTGGAGGGCCGACCCGTCGCGTGGTGGGTGTCGGCCGGGGAGGTGCCGCACGCCGTCTCGCCCGGGGGCCTCGCGCGGGCGCTGGCCGAGCTGACCGGGGCGGACCCCCTCCTGCTGGAGGCGGTGCTCCGGGATCCGGACCGGGCCGAGGCGCTGAGCGCCGAGCGGGCCTGGGACACCGGGCGGGACTGAGCGCCGGAGCGTTACCGGTGGCGGCGGGCCCAGACGAGACCCAGCCCGCCGAGCACCATGCCCGTGCCGCAGATGGCGACGTTCTCGACGGTGCCTCGCCCGGTCACGAGCAGCACGACCCCGACCACGAGCCCGAGCGCGAACAGCCCGATTCCCGCGCCGAACACGCGGTAGAGATCGGCGTGCGGGGCCGGCGGGCTGGGGCGTCGCTCCTCGGGGTGGGCCAGCAGGGAGCGGATCGTTGGCACCTTGTCAGTGTACGGACAAGGGCTCGTCAAGCCCGTCGTAGCCGGGCGCCGCGCGGGTGAATTCCGGCACGCCGGACCGGCGGCGGGACCATGGCCGGCGGCACGATCCGCGCGATCCGCCGCGCGGGAGACTCGGAGACCTTCCGGTGCACGTACGGGTACAGGGCGCGCAGCCGGTCGAACTCGGCGCGCGTCACGGCGTCGTCGTGCTCGGGGAGGGCGTCGAGGGCGGCCCAGGTGTCGTCCGCCAGCGCGCGCAGGGGCGCCGGTACCGGCATCTCGTCCCACGTGACCTCGACGCGGTGCAGCGTGTGGTCGATGAACGCGTCCACCCGCTCGACGGCGCTCGTGTCGTACGGGTCGACCATCGGCAGGTCGAGAGCGGTCGCGGCGTCGAACACCGGACCGTCCCAGTCGTGGATCAGGTCCCAGTAGCGCACGAAGGCGCGCGGCGTGGCCCGCGTGGCGAGCTCGGTGCCGAGCATCAGGTTGATCCAGCCGGCCAGCCGGTCCACCAGGGCGTCCCCGTCGTCGGTCACCCTGCTGCCCACCACCTCCGTGGGCGGGCGCAGCACCGTGACGCACGACGCCGCGGCGCCGGTCGCGGCGGCCGCCGCCTGCCAGTGCTCCAGGAACCAGAGCAGCCGCGGGTCCGTGATCACCAGGTCGCCGTGCTCCGCCGTCCGGGCGGCGAGCCAGGCCCGGATCTCGCCGGCCGCGTCCGCCTCGGCGCCCGCCCGGTCCACGAGGTGCCAGGCGAGGGGCCGGGGGTCGGCCGGGTCCACGTCGGCCGCGTGCAGCAGGGCCTCGTGGAAGTCCACGACCCACTGCGGCTCGGAGGGGCCGCGGGGGTCCGGGGCGTCCGGTGAGACCTCCGGACGCGGCACCGTGAGGCCGAACTGCCGCAGCGCGCCGGCGAGCGTGCTGGTGCCGCTGTTGCCGGGGCCGGTGACGTAGACGACGCGAGGACCGGCCGTCATCGGGCGCCCGCCGTCGGGCCGAGGGGCGCGGGCCTGACGGCCGCCGGGGCCCACGGGACCGCGCGGTCCAGCACGTCCAGGTCGTAGCCGTGGGCGCGGATCCGCTCGCCGAGATGCTCGCTGACCACGCTCCGGTAGCGGGGCAGCAGGGCCACGTCGGTGACGTCGCGGACCAGGTCGCCCCGGGGCGTGCCGCGCCGCGAGCCGATGTGCGCGAGGTGGTGCCGCACGCGGCCGGCGAGGTGCCCGCGGCCGCCGGTCTCCCACAGTTCGGCGTAGCGGCTGCTGCGGTCGGTGCCCATGGCGCCGGCACCGGCGCCGTCGGCCAGGTCGAGGTCCAGGAACCGCGCGAGGCGGTCGAGCTCGCGCACGGGCTCGCGCATCAGGTGCTCGTACCGCAGCACGAGCAGGTTCTCGATGTGCAGCGCGTCCTGCGCGAAGACGTCGTGCGCGTGGACCCAGTGTTCGACGAGCCGGGGAAAGCCGTAGGTGAACCGTCCGTGCGTGCGGGTGGCCCACTTGCGCACGGCCAGCGCCTGCACCACGGGGTGCCGGGTGACGACCACGAACCGCGCCTTCGGGAAGAGCTCCTGGAGGTAGCGCGTCTTGGTCAGGTTGGGCGCGGACTTCTCGACGAGCACCGCGCGGCCGAGGTCCCAGTAGGGCGACCAGCTCTGCCAGATCCGCTCGCGGGCGTCGGGGGTGCGGCGCGCGTCCTCCTCGGTGAGGTGCGCCTGCGGATGAAAGGACCATTGGGATGTATTACCCAGGGCGCCCGGATAGGCGTCCTGAATGTTTTGTCCCTCGTCCATGGAGGTACCTGTTCCGGTCAGTCCGGAGGCGTCGGGGCTCGACCCGATGATGCGGGCCACGAGCGCGGTGCCGCTGCGGTGCAGGCCGCCGATGAAGACGAGTCGATGGTCGTTCCAGGGCGCGCCACTCGTGCTCGTTCCGGACATGTGGGGGTACCTCAGCTGCTCGGCAAAAGGGGTCGCTGGTGCCCCGCAAAAATATGCGATGAATGTACCGCGTGCGACCCGAATCGTCCGATGGCCGTAATTCGCGGACGGGTTTCTTTGTGCGGAGTTCGGACTATTCGCGTCGTTCATGACGTCGAGTGCCGAATCCCACTGCGTATAGATAAGACTTTTCAGGCATTCCATACCATCACGCTTGCCGGTATTGTCCCGACTTGTGTCCCCAGCACCCGGTACGACGTCGTCCGCGGCCACGCCTCTGCGCACCTCGCGCGGGGCACTCGCCCGTGGGGGTGCCGGGCCCGCACGGGCGTCGCTCGCACGGGGCGTGCTGGCCGCGGCGGTGTGCGCGAGCCTGACGGGATGCGCCGCGATCCTCGCCCCCGGCGCCGAGCCCCGGCCCGCGCCGGGTGCCGCGCCCGGGGTGGTCAGCGTGGCAATACCTGTCGAGCGGGCGCCGTCCGCCGGCCCCACCTCGGTGGGGGCGATACAGGGCGAGCGCAACCAGGAGGCCGCCACCGTCGACGTGCAGCCGGCGCCCAGCGGCTCGGCGTCGCGGGGCAAGGACCGGGAGCCGCTGCCGGGCGAGGGCGCCGGGGCGGGTGACGGGTCCGGGGCCGGCGGCGGCACGGGTGCGGGCTCCGGCGGTGGCACGGCTGGCGGTGGGGCCGCGCCCGACCTGACCGACTCCGTGCAGTACGCGCAGGCGCTTGAGGAGGCGGTGAACGGGCACCGGACCGCGAACGGCCTGGCCGCCCTGGCGCACGACGACTGCGCGTACGACGTCGCGCTCGCACGCGCGCAGGCGCTAGTCGGCAAGGACCTGGCGCACGCGCCGCTCGGCCCGATCTTCGACGCCTGCCCCACCACGGCCGTGGCGGAGAACCTGGCCAAGGGCGGCTGGACGCCGGCCGAGGCCGCCCAGGGCTGGATGGACTCCGAGGGGCACCGCGCCAACATCCTGAACGGCGGCCTGACCCGCGGCGCGATCGCCTGCGTGCCCGACGGCGGCGACCCCGCCGCACCGGTCATGATCTGCGCGCACGTGTTCCTGGCATGAGAACCTGCGGCGTGCCCCGACACCCGATCCGCCTCGCCGTCACCCTCGTGGCCGCCGGCGCGCTGCTCACCGCCTGCACGACCCTGCCCGGGAGGGGCGGCACCCCGATGCTGACGGCGACGCCCCAGGCCACCTGGACCGCGCCCGGCGGCATCGACCTGACCGACCCGGACCAGTACGCCGCCACGCTGGAGGACGGCGTGAACGCCGCCCGGGTCCAGATCGGCCTGGACCCGCTGGAGCACGAGCCGTGCCTCGAGCCCGTCGCCGTGGAGCGGGCAGCGGCGCTGATCGGTGCGCCCGAGCTGACCCACGCGCCGCTGCCGCCCGTGCGGGACGAGTGCCCGGGCGGGCTCGTGGCCGAGAACCTCAGCCGCAGCGTGGACCCGCCGCAGACCGTGGTGCAGGCCTGGATCGACTCCCCGACGCACCTCGAGAACCTCGCCAGCGGGGAGCTGCGGCGGGGCGCGATCGGCTGCGTTGCCGACGGCGGCACCGCGGACCGGCCGAGGCTGGTCTGCTCCCACATGTTCCTCGACTGACGAGTCGTCCGGAGGACGGCAGACACTCTCCCCAGAGCCTCCTCGATACCGGGGCATCCTGGCCCGTCGCGGCCGTTATGGTGTGACGCGCGCAAGAGCACCCGCCCGGAACGACCGCAGGAGAAAAATTGGCGCAGGCGACGACCACCGCCGTCGACCGACCTTCCGACCCGGCCCGGGAGACCGGCGGGGCGGACCAGGCCACCGCCGCCTCCGGCACCGGTCACGCGTTCCGCACCGACATCAACGGGCTGCGCGCGGTCGCCGTGCTCGCCGTCGTCGTCTACCACGCGGGGATCGCGATCCCCGGCGGGTTCACCGGCGTCGACGTCTTCTACGTGATCTCCGGGTACCTCATCAGCTCGCTGCTGCTGCGCGAGGTGGACCGCAGCGGGCGCGTCGACCTCGTCGAGTTCTGGACCCGCCGCATGCGACGGCTCGTGCCCGCGCTCGCGCTGGTCGTCACCGTCACGCTGGGTGCCTGCCTGCTGATCCTGTCGCCGCTGCTCTGGGGCCGCCTCGCGTGGCACGCAGCGTCCGCGATGCTGTTCGTCTCCAACCTGCTCTTCCCGTACCAGGGGCAGGACTACTTCTCCGACTCCGTCACGCCGAGCCCCTTCCTGCACACCTGGTCGCTCGGCATCGAGGAGCAGTTCTACATCTTCTGGCCGCTGCTGATCCTGCTGGCCGTCGCCGTGGCCCGGCGCACCCGGGTCCCGTCCCGCCGCATGCTGCAGCTCCTGTTCGCCGGCACCTTCGTGGTGTCGCTGGCGACGTCGGTATGGCTCACGGCGACCGCGCCCGACTGGGCGTTCTACGTGCTGCCCACCCGCGCGTGGGAGTTCGCGGGCGCCGCCCTCGTCGCGACCCTGCCGTGGAACCGGCTCGCCGAGCGCTCCCGGCTGCGGCCGGACCTGCTGCGGGCGCTCCTGGGCACGGCCGGGTTCGTGCTGCTCGCGCTCTCGTTCGCGCTCGTGCACGAGACCGACCCGTTCCCCGGCACCGTGGCCCTGCTGCCCGTCGGCGGAGCGCTGCTGGTGCTCGCGGCGGGCAGCGTCGCGGCCCCCGGCACCTGGGTGGACCGCGTGCTCGACCTGCCGGTGCTGCAGCGGCTCGGCGACGTCTCCTACTCCTGGTACCTCTGGCACTGGCCGTTCGTGGTGCTCACCACGGCCGTGGTGCAGAACGACGCGATCTGGATCAAGGTGCTCGCCTCGATCGCCGCCCTCGGCGCCGCGTTCGCCACCTACCGCTGGGTCGAGAACCCGATCCGGTTCAGCGGCGCCATGCGGTCGTGGCGCCGCACCACCGCGGTGACCCTGGTGATCGGGCTCGGCGTGGGCGCCCTCACCGTCGGCACCCGGGTCGCGACCGCCGTCGTCCTGGAGCGCGAGCCGTACGCCTCCGCCGTCGCGACCCGCGCCGAGCCCGTGTCCTACGGGTGCACCGACCACACCGAGACGACGTCGGGCACCGACGTCTGCCTGCTCGGCGACGTCACCGCGACCACCACCGTGCTGCTGCTCGGCGACTCGCACACCATGCACTGGATCCCCGCGTTCGACGCCGCCGCGACCGACGCCGGCCTGCGCCTCGCCGTCCGCTGGCGGCACGGCTGCCCCGCCGCCAAGGTCAAGGTGGAGCAGCCCGGCGACCGCGGCCCGTGCGGGCCCTTCCAGGCCGAGTCCGTGCACGTCGTCGACGAGCTGCGGCCCGACGCCGTGGTGGTCGGCCAGGCGCAGATCTACGGCAACCGCATGCAGCACGCCGACGGCACCCGGATGACCGAGGACGAGGCGAACGAGACCTGGACCAGCGCCAACGACGCCCTGTTCGCACACCTCACCGAGGTGACCCCCGCCGTCGTGATGATCAAGGACAACCCGCAGCTCGACGTCGACCCGCAGGAGTGCCTCACCCGGCCCTGGCCCGGGCTCGGCGACTGCAGCATGTCGCGCGCCGACGCGGACGACTCCAACGGTGAACTTCCCCGTATCAGCGCCGAAATATCAGCGAAGTACGGTGTCTCCACCTGGGACGGCGTCTGGTCGCAGACCTGCGACACACAGACCTGTCGCGTCGGTGATGTCAGTCACCCCGTCTACCGTGACTTCCACCACCTCAGCGCCGAATACGTGCTGACCCAGGTGCGCTCCGTGGAGAAGATGCTCCAGACTGCGGTGCGCGGCATGTAGCCGGGCAACACCAGGTAACGAAGGGGAACATCCGACCATGGTTCAGGACCAGGCCCAGAGGCTGGGCGCCGTCGACCGGTTCTTCAGGATCAGCGAACGCGGGTCGACGGTGTGGACGGAGGTGCGCGGCGGCCTCGTCACCTTCTTCACGATGAGCTACATCGTGGTGCTCAACCCCCTCATCCTCGGGAGCGTCCCCGACGGCACCGGGCAGTTCCTCGGCGGCGGGGACGGCCGCGGCGACATCGAGGCGATCGCCGCGGCGACCGCCCTGGTGGCCGGCGTCATGTCGATCCTGATGGGCGTGGTCGCGAACTTCCCGCTGGCGCTCGCTGCGGGGCTCGGCCTGAACGCCGTCGTCGCGTTCTCCGTGGCGGCACTGCCCGGCATGACCTGGGCCGACGCCATGGGCATCGTCGTGCTGGAGGGCCTCGTCATCCTGATCCTGGTGGTCACCGGGTTCCGGGAGGCCGTCTTCAAGGCGGTGCCCCGCGAGCTCAAGATCGCGATCAGCGTGGGCATCGGCCTGTTCATCACGTTCATCGGCGTGTACGACGCCGGCTTCGTGCGCATCCCCGCCTCCCTCGCCACGCCCACCGAGCTCGGCATGGGCGGCTCGCTCGGCGCCTGGCCGCTGTTCGTCTTCGCGTTCGGTGTGCTGCTGGCCGCCATCCTGATGGTGCGCAAGGTGCGCGGCGGCATCCTCATCGCGATCGTCGCCTCGACGGTGCTCGCGGTGGTCATCGAGGCCGTCGGCCAGATCGGCAAGCGAGCCGACGACAACCCGGGCGGCTGGTCGCTCAACGTGCCCGCGCTGCCCGACTCCGTCGTGGCGCTGCCGGACTTCTCGCTGATCGGCCAGTTCTCGCTGTTCGGCTCGTTCGAGAAGATCGGCCCGATCGCCGTCATCCTGCTGGTGTTCACGCTGCTCATCGCCGACTTCTTCGACACGATGGGCACCATGGTCGCGATCGGCGGCGAGGCCGGGCTGCTCGACGAGAAGGGCAACCCGCCGCGGACCACCCGGATCCTGATCGTCGACTCGCTCGCCGCCGTCGGCGGTGGCGCGGGCTCGGTCTCCTCCAACACGGCGTACGTCGAGTCGGCGTCCGGCGTGGGCGACGGCGCCCGCACGGGCCTCGCGGCCGTGACGACCGGTGTCGCGTTCCTGCTCGCCACGTTCCTCGCGCCGCTCGTGAAGATGGTGCCGCACGAGGCCGCGACCCCGGCGCTCGTGATCGTCGGCTTCCTCATGGTGGTCCAGGTGACCGGCATCGACTGGAAGAACCTCGAGGTCGCCATCCCGGCGTTCCTGACCATGGTGCTGATGCCGTTCGCGTACTCGATCACCGTCGGCATCGGTGCGGGCGTCATCTCGTACGTGCTGCTCAAGGTCGCGGTCGGCAAGGTCCGCAAGGTGCACCCGCTGCTGTGGGTCGCGGCGGTGCTGTTCCTCGTCTACTTCCTGATGGGCCCGATCCGCGCGGCGGTAGGCATCTAGCACCGGCGCGCGCCGGCCGCCGAAAAGTGCGCTTCTACCCAGCCATTGGGCCCGAAATCAGCGTGATTCCGGGC
>NZ_JBHVEG010000018.1:0-60273 GCF_042802395.1 Promicromonospora sp. NPDC057488 | reverse complement strand
ACCCACAGGTCCCTCGGGGGACCTGTGGGTCTGACACGTATGGGCGGGCGGGGCGTCAGAGGCGCGTGATCCGGATCGCGTCCGCCACCACGTACGCCGTGCCCTGCGTCCAGCGGCTGACGGCGACGACGGTGCGCGTGCCCGCCGTCATCGCGTAGGTGCCGAGCGAGAGCCAGGCGCCGCCGCCCGCGGACTGGTCCACCCGGATCGTCGACGACCCGGTGCCCGTGTAGACGATGAACGGCGTCGACGTGTTGTAGCCCGCGATCCCCGGGAACCACGCCTCCACGCGGTAGGAGCCGCTGGACGGGATCGTCGCCGAGTACGTCGCGAGGTCGCTGACCTCCGCGGGCGTCGCGTAGCGGTAGTCGGCGCCGTACCGCTCGCCCGAGAAGGACGACGCCAGCCACGCGGAGCCGGCGGAGAAGCCCGCCGAGGTGTTGTCGACGATGACCGACCAGCTCGTGCCCGCCAGGGCCGCGGCCACCTCGGAGCGCAGCTGCGGCAGCATCGAGTACAGGACGTCGCCCGGGCAGGCCGTCGCCGTGTAGTCCCGGTGCCCGTAGATCTGCGTGGGCGCGATGCCGTACTGGTCGCAGATGTAGGCGCACAGCTCGACCAGCCGGCTCCAGAGCTGGGCCGGGGGCGTCGCGCTCGTGTAGGTGCCCTGGTTCTCGATGCCGATGGCCTGGCTGTTCTGGCCCGGGGCGTGGGCGCCCACCACGGTGCCGCTGCCGCTCTGCAGCCGGGACAGCGAGCCGTGCCGGCCCTCCATGACGTACCCGCCGCGGCTCAGCGTGAGGTGCTGGCCCGTGTCGACCCAGCCGTTGGCGAAGTGCCACTGCTGGATGTCGCGGGCGATCTGGTACCCGGCGGCCTGCGAGTAGTCGGTGACGTTGGCCGACGCCGTGTGGTGGATCAGGATCTTGTTCGGGTTGGCCGCGACCGGGTCGATGGTGCCGCGGGCCGCCGCGGCGCCCCAGGTGGCGCAGCTCGCGATGGTCGGCGCGGCCACCTCCACCCCGGCCAGCGCGCCCGGCGGGGCGTCGGCGGGCGCCTCCGGGTCCGGGGCCAGGGACGGCGGGGCGTCGGCGTCGGCCCTGGCTGCCCCCGCGGGGGCAGCGGCCCCGGGGGCGGGGGCGGCCGCGGCCGCCGGGGCGGCGATCGTCGCGCCCGCGGCGCCGATGCCGAGGACGACGGCGCCGCGCAGCAGCTCGCGCCGCCCCAGCGAGGTATGGCTGTCAGGACTGCACTCGGTGGAGCTGTGGTCGTGTTCGTGCACGGTGGGGCCTCCACGGGTCGGTCGCGCTGGTACGTGCCGATTTTTCATCCGTAGTATCGGCCGACGCCGCGGCACCCCGGTACATCACATCCGGGGTATACCCCGCGCACGATGCCGCGTCAGGCGGCGGCGCGACCCGACAGGCCCACCCGGTCCAGCAGGTCCAGGGCGGGGCGGTGCTTGTTGAACGTGTACACGTGCAGGCCGGGCGTGCCGGCGTCGAGCACCTCGCGCGCGAGCGCCGCAGAGTACTCGATGCCGTGGGCGTGCTGGGCCTCGGGGTCGACGGCGCCGTCGGGCGCGGTGAGCCGGTCGAGGTCCCGCAGGAGCTCGGCGGGCGCCGCCACCCCGGTGAGCTCCTCGACGCGGCGCAGGCGCCGGGCCTCGGTGGTGGGCAGGATCCCGGCGAGGATCGGGATGCGCACGCCCTCGGCCCGGGCCGCCTCGACGAACCCGGTGTACGAGTCCGCGCGGTAGAAGAACTGGGTGATCGCGAAGCTCGCGCCCGCCTCCTGCTTCTCCAGGAGCCTGCGCACCTCCTGCTCGCGCGTGGTGCCCGCCCCGGGGTTGCCGTCCGGGAACGTGGCGACGGCGATGGCCAGCGGGCGCGCGGCCGAGCGCAGCGCCGTGCTGACGTCGGCGGCGCAGCGCCGCTCGTCCACCTGCCGCAGCAGGCGCACCAGGTCCACGCTGGAGCGCACCCCGTCGGCCGGCGGGCGCCAGTCCGGCTCGTCGCGCGGCGGGTCACCGCGCAGGGCCAGGAAGGACCGGACGCCGGCCTCGAGGAACTCCTCGATCACCTCGGACACGTCCTCCCGGGACGCGCCCACGCAGGTCAGGTGGGCCACCGGGAGCACGGGCGTACCCCGCAGCAGCGTCGCGAGCACCTCGCGCGCGGTGGCCCGGTCACCGCCGGCCGCGCCGTAGGTCACGGACACGAAGTCCGGGCGGGCCGCCACGAGCCGCTGTGCCGTCTCCCAGAAGTTGGGCGCGGCGTTCGGCCGACGCGGGGGCATCAGCTCGAACGACACGGTGGGACGGTGTGGGTGCGGCTCGGCGACCATGGCTGCTCCATCGAACCTGGCGTGAGCACCTTGCGTCCTCGGCACCGCGGCGACGCGGTACCAGGTCGGCAGGTTGCTGCGGTGTCAGGGAGCCAGGACTCTCGACCGCTCTGGATGGGGTTCGCCACCATGCTAAGCGACCGTCCAGCACTGGGACAGAATTCGTCCGGCGGTCGAGACGGCCCGGTCCACGGAGCGTGGACCGGGCCGTCCCGCTACTTCACGGAACCGGCCACCAGGCCGCCCACCAGGCGCTTCTCGATGATCATGAACAGGATCACCACGGGCACGATCGCCACGATCGACACCCCGAACACGTAGTGCCAGGACGTCTCGTACTGCCCGACGAACTTGGTGAGCGCCACGGACAGTGGCTGGTTGCCTGCCGTGGTGAGCAGCACCAGCGAGGCCGCGAACTCGTTCCACGAGGCGACGAACGTGAACACGACCGCCGTGACGATGCCCGGCCAGACGAGCGGCAGGTTGATCTTGGTCAGCACGGCGAAGGTTCCGGCGCCGTCGAGCTGCGCCGCCTCGTCGACCTCCTTGGGGATGCCGGCGAAGAAGCTGTGCATGATCCAGACCGCGAACGACAGGTTGAACGCCGCGTTGACCAGGATCATCGCGGCCCAGGTGTCGAGGATCCCGAGGGCGATGAACTGGCGGAACAGGCCCGAGGTGAGTACCGCGGGCTGCACCATCTGGGTCACGATCACGAGGAACAGGAAGAACAGCCGCCCCCGGAACCGGAACCGCGCCGTGTAGTAGGACGCCGGCAGCGCCACGACGAGCACGAGCAGCGTGGCGCACAGCGAGATCACCAGGGTGGAGATCAGGTTCTGCGCCAGCGGTGTCTCGGGCGTGGACCACATGGTGACGTAGTTGTCCCAGTGCCACTCGGTGGGGAAGTAGGTCGGGTCGACCGACCTGATCTCGGCCTTGGTCTTCACCGAGCCGAAGAACATGATCAGGTACGGCAGCAGGAACACCACCAGCACCACGAGCCCGGCCAGCAGCCGCAGCAGCAGGGACCCGAGCGGCACCTGGTCGCTCGTGTACTTCCTTACCCGCTGCCGGTTGTCCGACGGCGGCCGGGTCGCCTTGCGCGGGGTCGTCCCCGAATCGGTGATCGCGGTCATCAGACCTCCTCCAGGGGGCGGACGACCCGCACGTAGACGGCGACGATCGCGATGACCACCAGGAACGCGATGACGGACAGCGCGCTGGCCAGGTCGATCTGCCGCTGGTTCTGCATGTACTTGAAGATCATCGTCATGACGGTGTCGGCGTCGTACCCGGGGATGGACCCCGTCATGACGCGCAGGATCGGCAGCGAGTTGAACACGTTGATGATGTTGATCAGCACCGCCACCGAGATGGCACCCCGCAGCTGCGGCAGCACCACGCTGAAGTAGGTGCGCGGGCCGCTGGCGCCGTCGATGCGCGCGGCCTCGACGGTCTCGCCGGGGACCGTCTGGAGGCCGGCGAGGATCGTGTACGTGGTGAACGGCAGCGACACGAACACGGCCACCGCCATGGCCCACGCGAACGCGGTACCGGGGTGCCGCGTCCAGCCGTAGCCCTCCGGCGTGCTGATCAGGCCCACGTCCACGAGGAACGAGTTGATGATGCCGAAGTACGGCTCCAGCCCGTAGTGCACCACCAGCGTGGTCATGACGACGCTGGAGGCCCACGGCACGATGACGGCCATCCGGACCAGGCGCCGGCCCGGGAACGCCTTGTTCAGCAGCGCTGCCAGGGCCAGCGACCCGATCAGGGTGCAGCCGACGACCACCACGACCCACACGACGGTGCGCCCGAGGATCGGCCAGAAGTACTGGAAGCCGATGACCGTCGCGAAGTTCGCGAGGCCTACTCCCCCGTCGTCCAAGCCGCTCTGGCTGATGTCGCGTGTCGAGTTCCAGAACATCTGGCCTACCGGGAACAGGACCACGGCCGCAATGAGTGCGACCGCGGGCCCGATCCACGGCAGGGCCTTCAACAGGTCCTTCACCAGGTTCCCCGTGCTTTCGGTTCGGCGTTGCGTTTGGTCAGCCGTGCCGGGCACGGCGGTCGGTGCGAGGCGTCAGCCCGCGTCGACCTGTCCCTGGATCTCGGCCAGGACGTCCTGCGCCGACTTCTTCCCGTCGAGCTGGCCGAAGAGCGCCTTGAACGCGGAGTCCGCGGCCTGCCAGTCCGGGTTGGTGCTCGGGTAGAACTGCGCGTCCGGCAGCACCTCGAGGAACGGCGCGAGCGCCTCCTCGCCGGCGAGCTGCTCGGAGCCCGAGAGGGTGGTGGGCAGGAAGCCCTCCGCCTGGACCCACGGCACGTAGACGTCGGCGGTGTAGAAGTAGTCGAAGAAGGCGGTGATGGCCTCCTGCTTGTCGCCGTCGTTCTGGAACGCCATCAGGTGGTCCGCGACGCCCAGCGTGAACGGCGAGCCGTCCTCGGTGGGGATCGGGTGGATGGAGTACTCCAGGTCGGGGTTGTCGGACTCGATCTGCCCGACGCTCGGCGGCAGGCCGATCTGCATGCCGACCTTGCCCTGCACGAAGATGTCGAACAGCGGGCTGCGGTCCGTCGCGCCGGCGTCGGCCTGCGTGGCGCCCTCGTCGATCATCTTCTTGGCGAACTTGGCGCCCGGGAGGTTCTCGGGGGTGTCGATGGTGATGGCCTCGGCGTCGCCGAAGGTTCCACCGCCGCCCCACAGCCACACCGCGGCCTCGGCCTGGGCCTCCTCGGAACCGAGCGGCATGCCGTAGCCGGCCACGCCGCCGCCGAGGTCGGAGACCTTCTTGGCCGACTCGAGCAGCTCGTCCCAGGTGGCGGGCACGTCGGCGCCCGCCTCCTCCAGGAGCGCGTCGTTGACGAACAGCGCACGGGCCGACGCGATGAACGGCAGGCCGTAGGTGGTGCCGCCCACCTGGGCGTTCTCCAGGAACGTCGGCTGGAAGTCGGCGAAGGTCTCGTCGGAGGTGACGTCCTCGACCGGGTACAGCAGCTCGTCCTCGGCGAAGCCGGCGAACGGGCCACCGTTGTAGATGTCGGGTGCGTCGCCGCCCTGGATCTTGGTGGCGATGACGGACTCGAGGTTGTCCCATGACTCGACCTGGAGGTTCACGTCGATGTCGGGGTTCGCCTCCTCGAACCCGGCGATCACGTCGTCCCAGTTTCCCTGGGTGGCGTCGGAGTAGCTGGGGACGAGCAGGTCGAGAGTCGTACCGTCGCCGGTCGCCTCCCCGCTGGACCCGCCGAACCCGCAGGCCGTCAGTCCGGTCGTCGCGGCGAGCGTGATCGCCATGATCCCGCCGAGCCTCTTGTACTGCGCCATTGCCGTCCCTCTCCTTCGTGGTGGTGCAGGTCACGTTTTCACTTGGGTCATAATCTGTCAATGGTTCTAACAAACCTGTGACAAACGGGTGACGCGGCGTGTCGCGAGGGTTCGGCCGCTCGGCGCGGCGGCAGCAAAAAGGGCCGCAGCAAGCGGCTGCGGCCCTGTTCCGGCAGGCCTCGGGGCCGCCGTCGTGGGGGTACGGAGATGCGGCGGCGCCCGCCCGGTCAGGACCGGGCGGGCGCCGCGCGTGCTTCTATCGTTCGGTGGCGCCGATCATCGGCAGGCCGAACGACAGGCCGACGGCGAGGATGCCGCCGACGAACAGGTAGGGCGACGACGCCGCGTCACCGATCGAGCCGACGGCCATCAGCGCGAACCCGCCCAGGAACAGGGCGAAGCACACGATGAAGCGAACCACCAGCGCCGCCGTGGGCTCCTGCTTCTGCCTGCGGGCCACCTCGAAGTTGCTCATGAGGTAAATCTACCGGCTCGTGGTGACCATGAGCTCGCCGCGCGCCCCGTTGACCGTGACGGTCACCGTGGCGCGCCCCGGGCGCAGGGCCGTCAGCTCGTGCGTGGCGGGGTCGAGCGCGAGCACCGCGCGGTGCGAGCAGTCCCGCAGGGCGGCGCGGCCCTGCCCGTCGGTGACGCACACCCCGGGACCACCCCAGCTCGCGGAGACCGGCCACGCGACCGGCACCTCGCGGGACCCGTCCTGCACGACGACGGCGCTCACCGGCGCGGAACCGCCCACCCGCAGCGAGTCCGGCCCGGCGACCGTGACCCGCTCGGCGCGCGTGTTGACCTCCCAGGTGAGCCACGGTTCGGCGGACGAGCGGCCCGGACCCGGCGTCTTGCCCGACGCCGGCCGCAGCCCCAGCATCGACCAGCCCGTGAACCCGCCGTCGGCCGGGGTGCTCGCCGGGCTCTTCCCGGAGTTGCCGTTGACCAGGTACGGGACGCCGTCCTGGGTGCTCGCGTGGAAGACGCCCACGTGGGAGCCCACCGACGCGACCGACTTGCCGGACGTCTCCTCGAAGTCCTCGAACCAGCCGCGCAGCGTGTCGGCCTCCAGCCGGTCGGTGAGCTGGCTGGCCTTGGTCGGCAGCGGGTCGTCGAGCGGGTGGTGCGCGAACACCACGACGCCGGTGACGGCGCGGTCGGTCGCGGCGTCGTCGAGCGCCTCGCGCAGCATCTGGACCTGGGCGAAGTCGGCGCCCAGGCGGCCGGCCGACGAGTCGAGCATGACCAGGCGCGTGGTGCCGGCTCGGTGGCCAGGCCCGCTGCGGCCCGGCGTCGGGACGTCGAGCACCCGGGTGCGGTCGCCGAACTCCTCCTCGAAGTTCGCGATCGAGCCGCCCATCACCTCGTGGTTGCCCGGCAGGTAGTACCAGGGGAAGTCCGCGTCGGCGAGCTCCTCGGTGAGGATCCGGCGGGCGAGGTCGAAGTCCTCGGGGGCGGCCTCGTCCACCAGGTCGCCGTTGATGACCAGCAGGTCGGGGTCGTCGGCGACGATCTCGCGGAGCGCGGACCGGGCCCCGGCCACCGCGCCCGACTCCGGGTCGCGCGCGACGAACTGGGCGTCGGACAGCACGGCGACCCGCAGGGGCGCGTCGTCCGTGGCGCCGTCGGCGGCCACGACCGGGTCCTCGACCCGGGGTGCCTCGGGCGCGTCCACCGCGGGCGGCACCTGCGCGGCGATCGCCGACAGGGTCAGCGCGCCCGTGTACTGCTCGCCCGCCGTGGTCTCCAGCGCACGCACGCGCTGCAGCCTCAGGGGGAACGCGACGCCGTCGGGCACCGGGAAGGTGACCTGCCGCCAGCCGGTCCAGGTGACCTCGGGTCCGTCGAGCTGCGTGACGACGCCGTCGCCCTGCCGCACCTGGAGGCGCAGCCAGGCGCCGTGGCCGTCGCCGTCCACCCACATGGTCACCGCGCGCGGCGCGCCGGGCAGCTCGCGGCCGCCCGCCGCGGACTCGGGCAGCACCGCGTACTGGCCGCGTGTGGCCGTGGACCGCGTGAAGTCGTAGGTCATGCGCAGGCCGGCCGCGCCGTCGTGCCCCGCCGCGGGGGCGAGGGTGCCGCCCGGGGCGCGGTCGTTGGCCGAGGTCCAGGAGGCCGCGTCGGCGAAGTCGGCGACGACGTCCTCCTCCAGGCTGACCGTCACGGCCACGCGGGTCGTCAGCGTCGTGCCGTCCGGGCCGGGCACGGAGAGCTCGAAGGTGGTGCCGCCCACCTCGGCGAGCGCGCGGACCTCGAAGGAGCCGTCGGCGGCCGGGACGAGCTCGGCGACCGGTTCGCGGCTCGCGCGCACCCCGGCGATCCGGGGCTCGCCCGGCTCGACCGCCGTCACGGTGACGTCCCGCGCCTCGATCGGCGCCGTGAAGCCCTGCGCGTCGTAGCCGGTCAGGACGAGCGGCGCGGTCGCGTCGGCGTCCTGCAGCCCGATGACCGGGGTGTCCACGCCCGTGCGGACGAGGTCGCCCAGCACCTCCACCTCGGTGGTGCCGGTGGCGAGGCCCCAGCGGCTCAGGGACGCAGCGGTGACGACGGTGCTGCCGGACCGACGGCCGGTCACCACGCCGTCGCGCACCGAGGCGACCGTGCCGTTGCTGGCGCGCCACGACGACGGCCCGGTCGCGACGGGGCCCATCGTGTCGTCGTACCCCTTGCCGACCAGCGTGCGGTGCAGGCCCGGGAAGACGCGGTCGGCGTCGGCAGCCGGGACCGTGGTGCGCACGTCGTAGGCGGCGACGCGGCCCGAACCGGCCGGGACGTACAGGCCGAGGCCGTTCGCGTCGGACCGCTCGAACCCGTCGGACGGGCTGTTCAGGATGGTGTTGTCGGCGTCTCCCGGCAGCCGGGCGACCATCTCGGAGGAGCCGCCGCCGTCGAGGTTGATCGCGTCGTCGGCGCCGAGCTGGGCCATGAGGCCGCCGAGCTCGTACAGGTTCATGCCGATGCTGTGGGTCTGGCGGCCGTCGACCACCACGAAGTACGCGCGGGTGCCGGACTCGTCGAAGCCCACCGCGGTGCGCGGGTGGCGCAGCTCCACGTGGTCACCGGTCGCGGAGGTGACCTCGCCGTCCTCCAGGAGCGGGTCCTCGACGCCGCCGCCGATGGCGACCGCGACGTCGCCCGCGTCCTCGCGCAGGCCGTAGGCCAGGTCGATCCGGTCGCCCGGCCGCAGGGTCGCCAGCGCGTCGGCCGCGGCTCCGGGCCGCGCCACGACGGCGCGCGTCCCGTCCGGCAGCTGCCCGCCGGCGGGCTGCCCGACGGCGGTCACGGTGCCGTCGGCCGAGACCGTCACCTCGACACCCTGCTCACCCGCCGCCAGGGGGCGCGTGCGGGTGAAGGCACCCCATCCGGCGTCGAACACGGCGACGCCGCCGGCCGGCAGGGCCGTCACGTTCAGGCCGCTGACCGGCACCTCGGTGCGCGCGCCGCCGTCGGCCGGGGCCCAGCTCGCCGAGCCCTCCAGGAAGATCTGCGCCAGCCGGCCGACGCCGTCCGACCCGATCGCGACCGAGCGTTCGCGGCCCGGGGACGCCGACTTGAGGAGCGTGCCGTCGTCGACGCTCGCGCCGAGAGCGGCGCCCGAGTTGTTGATGTCGAAGTAGTCGCCGTTGACCGCGGCGATCGCGCCGCGCGCGGCCGCCATCTGCGAGACCGGCGCGTTGCCGGCGATGTGCTCGGGGCCCACGTAGCCCACCTGCACCTTGCCCTTCGGGACGACGCCGTCGGCGCCCGGCGCGCCGAGGTCCGCGACGAGCACCTCGCCGCTGAGCCAGCCGTCCTCGCCCAGCCGCGCGAACCGGGTGAGCTCCAGGCCGGGCGCGATCCGGCGCTCCTCGCGGCGGGTGACGATCGCGGCGCCGTCGTCGTCGAGGTCCAGCGGGGTGACTTCTCCGGACTTCCCGGCGGACGGCCCGGAGATGAGCGGAGCGCTCGCGAAGGGGGCCGGAGCGCTCAGCGCGGCGGCGTCGCGCGGCACGTCCTCGGGGGCCGGGAGCGGCGCCGCGAAGGCGCCGCTGCTCGGCGCGACGAGAAATGCCGCGGTAACTGTGCAGGTCAGCGCTTTGGTGACTATTCCTCGCGGCTTTTTCGGGCGCACCGATGACATGTCTGGTCGCATGCTCGTTCCTTCTGGGGAATCGGGGGGAGCGGTCTGCGGCAGGCTTGCGCGGCGAGGTTATGACCCAACGACCAATGTGTGAATATCACCCGAATCGCAACGTTGTTCACTGAACGCGAAACATGGGCGAGTTCGGGTGACACTACGATGCCTTCGTGGCAAACACGTCCCCGGCCTTCGACCAGCGTCCTGCCCGTGTGCGCACGGACTGGGGCATCTCAGGTGCTCTCGCCCTCACCGCCACCGATGCGCGCTCGTCGCTCGTGGTCGTCGTGGACGTGCTCTCCTTCTCGACCACGGTCACCGTCGCCTGCGAACAGGGCGCCGGCGTGTACCCGTTCCCGTACCACGACCCCGCCGGTGCGGCCCGGCTCGCGCGCACCATGCGCGCGGCCCTCGCCGGCCCGCGGTGGGAGGACGGCATCAGCATCTCGCCCGCGTCGCTGCAGGACCTCGACGCCGAGCGCCTCGTCATCCCGTCCCCGAGCGCCGCCCAGATCTGCCACACCATCGCCAACCGCGGCGCCCTGATCGTCGCGGGCAGCCTGCGCAACGCGAAGGCCGTCGCCGGCCTCGCGGCCGCGCACCTGGACGCGTCCGAGCGGCACGACGTGGTGCTCGTCCCGGTCGGCGAACGGTGGCCCGACGACACGCTGCGCCCCGCGCTCGAGGACTACCTGGCCGTGGGCTCCATCGCCTCGCGGCTCACCTCGATGCTGCCCGACGTGAGCATCTCCCCCGAGACCGAGGCCACGGTCACGCTGTGGAAGGGCACCAAGGACATCGCCGACTCCGTGGGCGGCACGGCGAGCGGCCGCGAGCTGCTCGACTCCGGGTTCGCCGACGACGTCACGATCGCCACCGAGGTGGACGCCACCGACGTCGTGCCGGTGCTGATGGACGGCGCGTTCGTGCCGCTGGGGCACCGGGTCGCCGCGGCCCGCGGCCGCCGGAACGTGGGCGCGGGCGCGCGCTGAGCGCCGCTGCCCCGTAGGGGCCGGCTACCTCGGCGCGAGGTCTGGCGCCAGGGCCCGCACGATCGGCACGTCCCCGGGCAGCCAGGGCACGTCGTCGAGCTCGTCCGCCGTCAGCCAGCGCAGCTCGTCGTGGTCCTGGAGCGGTTCCGGCGTGCCGTGCTCGAGCAGCACGAACCACACCCGCATCCGGTGCCGGGCCGTGATCGGCCACGCGCCGTCGGCGGGTCCGGGCACCTCGGTGCCCACGGCGACCCGTACGCCGAGCTCCTCGGCGAGCTCCCGGCGCAGCGCGTCGAGCGGCGTCTCGCCGGGCTCCACCTTGCCGCCGGGGAGCTCCCAGCGGCCGGCGAGCGACTCCGGCGCGGACCGCCGGGCGGCGAGCAGCCGGGTCGGTCGGTCCAGGTGGTCCACGATCGCGGCGGCCACCACGTCGACGAGAGTCTCCTGCATGCGGAGCAGTCTCCCACCGGCCGGGTGGTGGTGGCCGTGCGGCGCACCACCATCCGGATACAGCACGACGACGGCGCCTCTGGGGAATGGCGCCGTCGTCGGTGAGCTGCGTGCGTCAGGCTACGATCTCGAACTCGTTCGCCTTGGCGATCGCCTCCGCGCGCGAGGACACGCCGAGCTTGCGGTACACGCTGCGGACCTGCGTCTTCACCGTGTTGCGGGTGACGTACAGGCGTCGAGCGATCTGCTCGAGAGTGGCGTCCTCGGTGAGGTTCGCCAGGATCACCCGCTCACGACGAGTGAGGCTGGGGAGACGGTGGTCAAGGGTCATCGCGGTCATGGTCGTTTTCCTCCACACAGCGGCCGGTTCTGGGGTTCCGGCCTACGGTTGCTGCTATGAGAAGGACTACCCGCACGCAGGTTCATGACGCGGTTCTGCAAGAACTTCTTGACCGTTATCCTTCCGAGACCTAAACCGCCCCCCGAGCGCATGAAAGTGCACGTCGGGGGGCGGTTTCGCCCGAAGGGCCACCAGGTCCGGGGCCGGTCAGCTCCCGGTGTGCTCCGCGTACTGGGCCGCGGAGAGCAGCTCGCCCGCCCCGGTCACCTCGACCTTGAAGAGCCAGCCCTTGCCGTACGGGTCCTGGTTGACGATCTCCGGGTTGTCCACGGCCTCCGAGTTCACCTCGGTGACGGTGCCGCTCACCGGGGAGTACAGCTCGGACACGGACTTGGTGGACTCGATCTCGCCGACCACGGAGCCCGCCTCGATCGTGGCGCCCACCTCGGGCAGCTCCAGGTAGACGACGTCGCCGAGCGCCTCGGCCGCGACGTCGGTCACGCCGATGACGGCGGGGGTGGACTGGTCCAGCCACTCGTGCTCGGTGGTGTACTTCAGGTTCTCGGGGAAGTCAGCCATGACAGCTCCTTGCGTGTAGGTCAGTTCTGGGGACGACGGTAGAACGGCATGGGCACGACCACGAACGGTTCGGCCCGGCCGCGCACGTCGACGGCGAGCTCGGTGCCCTCGGCCGACACCTCGGGCGTCACGTACGCCATCGCGATCGGGTAGCCGAGCGTGGGCGACGGCGCGCCGGACGTCACGCGGCCCACGACGGCACCCACCTCGGTACCGACGCCGCGCTGCACCACCTCGTGGTCGGCGCGGGCGGGGCGCCGGCCCTCGCCGCGCAGCCCGACGAGCACGCGCGCGGGCGCCGACTCCTTGCGGGCGGCCAGGGCGGCGCGGCCGACGAAGTCGACCGGCGTGCCGTCGTCGGACACCTTGTCGAGGCGCACCACGCGACCCATCCCCGCCTCGAACGGCGTGGTGGTGGTGTCGAGCTCGTGGCCGTAGAGCGGCATGCCGGCCTCGAGGCGCAGCGAGTCGCGGGCCGAGAGCCCGGCCGGGACCAGCCCGAAGGGCTCACCGGCGGCGAGGAACGCGCGCCACAGCGCGACGGCCTTGTCGGCGGAGACCCAGATCTCGAACCCGTCCTCGCCCGTGTAGCCGGTGCGGCCCACGAGCACGGGCTCGCCCTCGAACCGCATGCCCATGCACGCGTAGTACTTGAGGTCGGCGAACGCGGTGCCGCCAGAGATCTCGGCGTCCTCCACGAGGCCCGCGGTGGCGAGCATGATCTCGACGGCCCGCGGACCCTGCACGGCGATCAGCGCCTGGCCGGGCTGGACGTCCTTGAGCACCACGTCGAACCCGGCGGTGCGCTCCTGGAGCTTGGCCAGCACCAGCTCGGCGTTGGAGGCGTTGGCGATGACGGAGTACTCGCCGGGCGCGTCGTGGTAGACGATCAGGTCGTCCAGCACGCTGCCGTCCTCGGCGCAGATCATCGAGTAGCGCGCGCCCATCTCGCGGACCTTCGAGATGTACCCGACCAGCGCGTGGTCGAGGAACGCGGCGGCGTCCGGCCCGGTCACGCTGATGTTGCCCATGTGCGACAGGTCGAACAGGCCCGCGGCCTCGCGCACGGCGCGGTGCTCGGCCAGGTCGGACGTGTAGCGCAGCGGCATGAGCCAGCCGCCGAACGGCGTCATCGAGGCGCCCAGCGCCACGTGCTCGTCGTGGAGCGGGGTCTTGCGGTCCTCACCCATGGATCAATCCTCTCGTCGGCGACGTGTCAGACGTACAGGTCACCCGGGTGACCTGTACGTCTGACAACTGCAGCTTGGTCCTCACTCGGCGAAGGCCTCGACCGGCGGGCACGAGCACACCAGGTTGCGGTCGCCCTTGGCACCGTCGATGCGGCGCACCGGCGGCCAGTACTTGTTCCCGCGGAGGGACGCCACGGGGAACGCGGCCAGCTCGCGCGAGTAGGGCTTGTCCCACTCGTCCGTCATGACCGACGCCGCGGTGTGCGGCGCACCGCGCAGCGGCGAGGTCTCGGCGGTCCAGCGGCCGGCCGCGACGGCGTCGATCTCGCCGCGGATGGCGATCATCGCGTCGACGAACCGGTCGAGCTCCGCCAGGTCCTCCGACTCCGTGGGCTCCACCATCAGCGTGCCCGGCACGGGGAACGCGAGGGTCGGGGCGTGGAAGCCGTAGTCCATGAGGCGCTTGGAGACGTCCTCCGCGGTCACGCCGGTCTCGGCGGTGATCTTGCGCAGGTCGAGGATGCACTCGTGCGCGACGAGCCCGTTCGGGCCCGTGTAGAGCACGGGGAAGTGCGGGTCGAGCCGGCTCGCCACGTAGTTGGCGGTGAGGACGGCGGCCTTGGTCGCCTCGGTCAGCCCGTCCGGGCCCATCAGGGCCACGTAGGCGTACGAGATCGGCAGGATGCCGGCCGAGCCGTAGCGGGTGGAGGCCACGGGGATGCCCGCCGCCCCGGCCTCGCCCTGCCCGAGACCCGGCGTCGGGTCGCCCGGGAGGAACGGCACGAGGTGCTCGGCCACCGCGACCGGGCCCACGCCCGGGCCGCCGCCGCCGTGCGGGATGCAGAACGTCTTGTGCAGGTTCAGGTGCGAGACGTCGCCGCCGAACTCGCCCGGCTTGGCGAGGCCCACCAGCGCGTTCAGGTTGGCGCCGTCGATGTAGACCTGGCCGCCGGCCTCGTGCACCAGGTCGCAGACCTCGCGCACGTGCTCCTCGTACACGCCGTGCGTGGACGGGTAGGTGATCATGATCCCCGCGACCTGGGGGCCGTGCTGGTCGAGCTTGGCGCGCAGGTCGTCGAGCAGGATCTCGCCGTCGTCCGCCGTGGACACCACCACGACGCGCAGGCCCGCGAGCGCCGCCGACGCCGCGTTGGTGCCGTGCGCGGACGCCGGGATGAGCACGATGTCGCGGTGCTCCTCGCCGCGCGACGCGTGGTAGCCCTTGATCGCGAGCAGGCCGGCGAACTCGCCCTGGCTGCCCGCGTTGGGCTGCACGGAGACGGCGGCGTAGCCGGTGATCTCGGCGAGCTGCGCCTCCAGCGCGGTGACGAGCTCGGTGTAGCCCTGCGTCTGGTCGACGGGGGCGTAGGGGTGGATGTCCGCGAAGCCGGGCCAGGAGATGGCCTCCATCTCGGCGGTCGCGTTGAGCTTCATGGTGCAGGAGCCCAGCGGGATCATCGTGCGGTCGAGCGCGAGGTCCTTGTCCGAGAGCTTGCGCAGGTAGCGCAGCATGCTGGTCTCGGAGCGGTGCTGGTGGAAGATCGGGTGCTCCAGGAACGCGGTCGTCCGGGTCACCTCAGCGGGCAGCACGGACGACGTCGCCGGGACGGTCGCCTCGACCGGACGGCCGGCGAGCACGGCGAGCACCTTCGCGACGTCCTGCGCCGTGGTGGTCTCGTCGGTGCTGACCTGCACGTGGTCGGCGTCGGGCACGTAGAGGTTGTAGCCGGCGTCGGCCGCGGCACGCGCGATCTCCTGGGCCCTGCCCGGGACCGCGACGCGAACGGTGTCGAAGAAGACGTCGTGCTCGACCTGGACGCCGGCGGCGCGGAGGCCCCCGGCCAGGGACACGGCGTGCCCGTGGACGCGGTTCGCGATCGCCTTGAGGCCCTCGGGCCCGTGGTAGACCGCGTACATGCTGGCCACGATGGCCAGCAGGGCCTGGGCGGTGCAGATGTTGCTCGTGGCCTTCTCGCGGCGGATGTGCTGCTCGCGGGTGGCCAGCGCCAGGCGGTACCCCGAGGCGCCGTCGACGTCGATCGAGACGCCGACCAGGCGGCCGGGGAGCTGCCGCTCCAGGCCCTTCTTCACGGCCATGTAGGCGGCGTGCGGGCCGCCGTAGAACAGCGGGACACCGAAGCGCTGCGCGGAGCCCACGGAGATGTCGGCGCCGAGCTCGCCGGGGCTGGCGAGGAGCGTCAGGGCGAGCAGGTCGGTGGCGACGGTGACGAGCGCGCCGGCCTCCTTGGCCTCGGCGACCACGGCGCGGGCGTCGAGCACCCGGCCGGACGCCCCGGCCTGCTGCAGCACGACGCCGACGAGCTGGCCCGCGGGCAGCTCGGCGGGCAGGCCCGCCAGGAGGCCGTTCGAGAGGTCCGCGACCACGACCGGGAGGCCGATCGCCTCGGCGCGGCCCCGGGCCACGGCGAGCGACTGACCGAACAGGTCGGCGTCCAGGACGACGTAGCCCTCCTTGGCCCGCGAGGCCCGCCACATCAGGGCGACGGCCTCGGCGACGGCGCTGGCCTCGTCGAGCAGGGAGGCGTTCGCGATCTCGAGGCCCGTGAGGTCCTCGACCGCGGTCTGGAAGTTGAGGAGCGCCTCGAGCCGGCCCTGGCTGATCTCCGGCTGGTACGGCGTGTAGGCCGTGTACCAGGCGGGCGACTCGAGCACGTTGCGGCGGATGACGGCGGGCGTGTGCGTGCCGTAGAAGCCCTGCCCGATCATCTGGGTCTTGACCTGGTTCTTGCCCGCGAGCTCGCGGAGGTGGGCGAGCACCTCGGCCTCGGTGCGGGCGGCCGGCAGGTTCAGCGGCGCCTGGCTGCGGATCGCCTTGGGGACGGCCCGGTCGACGAGGGTGTCCATCGTGTCGATGCCGAGCTGGTCCAGCATGGTGCGGACCTCGCGGCCGCGCGGGCCGAGGTGCCGGTCGGCGAAGACGTCGGGGTCGAAGGCGTCGGAATTGTGGGGCGTGCTCACGGCGGGCTCCTGGCTGTCCGAGGGCGTGGGGACGACTGCGGTCCCTCCCCGCTCTGTCATCGGACTCCTGCCCGCTCGCGGGCACGCGTCGACCTGAGAGTTTTGCCGGTCCGTCTTGTTTCCCTCCCGGACAGCGGGAGGAGGGCGGGACGCGCCGGCTTGCACCGTCGGTGGAGCCGTCGCACCGGTTGCCCGGTGGCGGCTCGCTTTCCAGAGTTGCCTCGCCGCGGCGGTACGGGGGCCTGAGAGATTCCCGGGGAGGAAATTGCTCCTTCGGCGCCGGTTCGCGCGGCGCCTGGACGACGACGGCGCGGGGCCGGACTCTCCCGCCGCGGTTCTGGCGGCACGGTCCTGGTCGGCTGAGCGAGCCAGGGCCGTTGAAGATGTTCAGTTATGCGGACATCGTAGCCGCCGCTACCCCAGGTCGATCTCGCGGGCCGCGAGAACCATCTCGTCCACCACCGCGCGGACGATCGGGCCAGGCTCGTGCCGGTTCTGGCGGTGCCGCACGACGAGCCGGCGCGAGCCGAGCCCGGCGAGCGACACGACGACGACGTTGTCCGGCACCTCCCGCTGGAGGGCCAGGGCGGGCAGCATCGCGACGCCCTGGCCGGCGGCGACCAGCGAGATGGCGGTGTCGAAGTCGTTGTACGCGTGGCGGGTCTCGAACGTCGTGCCGAGCTGGGCGGCCAGCCGGCTCAGCGCACGCTCGGCCGCCGACTCAGCCTGCGGGCCCACCCAGGCGAGCGTGGCGAGGTCGTCGAGCCGCTCCGGCTCGGGAAGGCTGGTGGGCACCACGATGCGCCACGGCTCGTCGAGCAGCGGCACGTCGTGCGCGCCGCGCGGCGCCGGGGCGTCGACGGCCACGTCGCGCTCCAGCACCACCGCGTCCAGGTCGCCGGCCCGCAGCCGGCGCACCGACTCGATCGGGTCGTACTCCTGCACGTCGACCTCGATGTGCGGGTGCCGCTCGACGAGCGAGACGAGCATCGGCGCGATAACGGTACGGATCGCCGTCTGGATGGACCCGATCGAGATCCGGCCCGTGAGCTCGCCCTCCAGGGCGGCCACGGCCTGCCGGGCCTGGACCAGCTCCGCCTCGATGCGCTCGGCCGCCTCCGCGAGCACGCGGCCGGCCGGTGTGAGGGTCACGCCGCGGGGCCCGCGGTCCAGCACGTCGATGCCCTCCTCGGCCTCCAGCCTGGCGATCTGCTGCGACACCGCCGAGGGCGTCACGTGCAGCAGGTCGGCCGCCGCGAGCACCCCGCCGGCACGGTGCACGGCAAGGAGGAAAGCGAGTCTTCGCGGGTCAGTGGCCATGTAGCGATGCTACATCCCGGAGTCACAAACATTCGATTGTGCTGAAGGCGCAAGTGACTCATGATTGATCCTGGCAGCGGCCGGACCAAGCTCCTCCCGGACCGTCGGCCACCCCTTCCCCCCTGGATACCGCAGCCCGGTCTCCGCCACCTCCTCGAATCGTTTCGAGCAGTTTCCCCAGGAGTTCCTCATGTCCCTCATGCTGGTCGTCACCGTCCTCGGCTGGGTTGGCGCGATCGCCGGCCTCGTGGCCTATGCCATGGTCAGCCGCGGGCGCTGGAGCGCCGACTCCCTCGCGTTCCAGGGGACCAACATGCTGGCCGCCATGACCCTGCTCAGCGTGGCCGCCGCCAACGGCATCTGGCCGTCCGCCGCGTCGAACATGGCCGCCCTCCTGATCGGCGTGAACGCGGTGTTCACCGTGGTGCGCGGCAAGAAGCGCGCCGCCAAGGAGGCGGCCGCGCTGCGGGTCGTCGAGGACACCGTCGCCGACGTCGTGCCCGACCACGTCCCGGACCACCTCGTCGACCACGCGCCCGCGCCGCGGCCCGCGGTCAGCTACCGCGCGTACGCCGAGGCCGCCTGACGCACCGCGTCAGCTCGCCCCGCGGGATCCGGTGTCTCCCCCCGGATCCGGCGGGGCACGTCTGTTTCGTCGAACGTAGGGTTCGTCGGCCTCTGAGCGCTCAGACGCCGACGGACCCTACGTTCGACCGGGGCCGGCGGCGGCAGCGGTGGCGCCAGCCGCAGCCGCGTCGCGTTGCGCGCGGCGTGGGATGTGGTGCGCTGGCACCATGACCCCGCGCATCCGACAGGTGGTGCTCGACACCACGGACGCCCGCGCTCTCGCCGAGTTCTACCGGGAGCTGTTCGGGCTCGCGTACCGACCCGGCGACGAGCCACCGCCGGAGGGTGAACCCGACCCGAACGGCAACGACTGGCTGGTGCTGCGCAACGACGACGGCGCGCACCTCGCGTTCCAGCAGGTCTACGACCTGCCGCGGTCGACGTGGCCCGACTCCGGCATCCCGCAGCAGCTCCACCTCGACACCACGGTGCCGGACGTCGACGCGCTCGTCGCGGCGCGCGACCACGCCCTGGCGCTCGGCGCGACGCTGCTCTACGACCGGTCGGACGACCCGGAGGAGCCGCTCTACGTGTTCGGCGACCCGATGGGGCACCCGTTCTGCGTCTTCGTGGGCTGACGACGGGCGGCCGGCGGGCGCGGCTAGCGGCCGGCAGCGGGCGGCCGGCGGCGGGCGCGGCTAGAAGGTCACGTCCACGACCAGCGCGCGGTGGTCCGAGACGCCGGTGTCCACCACCCGGCCGACGGCGGCGGCACCGGCGGGACCAGGAGCGCCGTCCGCGGCGTCGGCCCGGCCGCCCGTGTCGTCGTCCAGCAGCACGTGGTCGATCTGGAACCGCGGGTCGTGCCGCGGGAACGTGTCGCCGATCCCGAGTGGGCGCCAGCCCGTGCGGTCGGCCGGAACTGTTCCGCGCAGGTTGAAGTCGCCCAGCAGCACCAGGGGCCGCGGCAGCCCGACGAGCCGCCGGCGCAGGTAGTCCACCTGGTGCTCCGCCTGCCGCTCGCCGGGCGCACCCCGGCGGTAGCCGACGGCGCGGCGCGCCATCCCGGCTGCCCGGCCGACGGCGGAGAACCGGTACACGCTCAGGTGGGTGCACACCACGGTGACCGGGCCGGACGGCGCGTCGACCCGGGCCGCGAGCGCCACCCGCGGCTCGTCGGTGCCGAGCTGCACCCGGCCCCAGACCCAGGGCGTCGCGGGTGGCAGCAGCACGCTGTGCCAGCTCAGCACCGGAAACCGCGACAGCAGCGCGACGCCGTAGCCCGGGGCGCCGGGCCGGTCCGCGCGCCGGGCGCGGCGTCGGACTCCTGGGTAGCGGAACGGGCCGGCGAGTGCCGGCCGGAACCGGTGGTCGACGGCGCCCATCGCCGCCGCGCACAGCGCCGCCTGGTCCGCTCCCCCGGACCGCGCCTGTCCGCGGTCGACCTCCTGCAGCCCGACGACGTCGGCGTCGAGCGCGGCGACGGCCTCAGCCAGGCGGTCGTTGTCGACGCGGCCGTCGGGGCCGAGGCCGTGCTGGACGTTGAACGTGGCGATGCGCACGTGTCGATCCTGGGCCCGGCGGGCGGGGAGCGCTACCCCGGCGCGACCGGGTCGGCGAGGAACGCGTCGATCGCCTCGCGGGTCGGGAACACGGTGATGCCCGGGCCGGAGATCAGGTGCACCAGCGTGACGGCAATCTCCCGCACCGCGACGTTCGCTGCGTTCGACGCCTCGCGCAGCAGGTCGAACGCCGCCTCCCCCTCGACCCCGTAGACCACCATCAGCACGCCCTTGGCCTGCTCGATCACCGCTCGGCGCTCGGCGGAGGCCTGGATCGAGGCGGTCGCGTCGCGGGCCGCCGCCTCCCGCTGCGACTCGGTGACGTCGATGTAGTACCCGAACAGCTCGGTCACCCGGCCGGACTCCGGGTCGTTGCGGCCCTGCCCGGTCACCGCCAGGGTCCGCGCCTCGCCCCTGGCGTCCACGATCCGGTGCACCGAGCTGAACGGCCGCCCGGTCTCGGCCGCCTGCCGCAGCACACCGTCCACGCGGGCGCGGTCGTCGGGGTGCTTGTGCGAGAGCAGCAGGGGCGTCGTCGGCACGACCTGGCCCGGCTCGAAGCCGTGCATCACGTAGACCTCGTCCGACCATGCCCACTCGCCCGTGGACAGGTCGAGCCGGTACCTGCCGACCGGTGATCGGCCGCCGCTGGCGAGCACCTCCTCGGCGTCGTCCACGATCGTGGGCTCGTCGGGCGTCGGTACAGGGTTCACGAGGCTCCTTGCAGGGCTGATGCGCCTGGCTTGGTGGCTCCGAGCGTACGGGATGTGCGGCCGGTCGGGCCTCGGGCTAGCGTGAAGCGGGTTCAACGAGGAGCCGTCGAGACGTCGCGTGACGATGGAGGACGACATGAGCCAGGACCAGGCGTTCCCACCGCAGCAGCAGAACCCGCCGGGAACCACGGACCAGATGGACCCCAGGCCCGATCACGGTGAGACGAGCTACGTCGGCAGCGAGAAGCTGCTCGGCCGCAAGGCCCTGGTGACCGGCGGGGACTCCGGCATCGGCCGGGCGGTCGCCATCGCGTTCGCGCGGGAGGGGGCCGACGTCGCCGTGTCCTACCTGCCCGAGGAGGAGCACGACGCACGGACGACGGCGGAGCTGGTGCGCGACGCGGGACGCCAGTGCTCCCTGCTGCCGGGCGACCTGCGGGACGAGCCGACGGCGCGCGGCGTGGCGCACCGGGCCGCGGGCGAGCTGGGCGGCATCGACGTGCTGGTCAACAACGCGGGCTACCAGATGGCGCGGCGGCGGTCGGTCGCGGACGTGAGCACCGAGGAGCTCGACCGGGTGCTGAAGACCAACCTGTACGCCCTGTTCTGGGTGACGCAGGCCGCGCTCGGGCACATGGGTTCGGGCAGCTCCATCATCAACAACTCCTCGATCCAGGCCTACCAGCCGTCCACGTCGCTGCTCGACTACGCGGCCACGAAGGCAGCGATCAACAACATCACTGTGAACCTCGCGGCCGAGCTGGGGCCGCGCGGCATCCGGGTGAACGCCGTGGCACCCGGGCCGATCTGGACCCCGCTGCAGCCCGCGACGCAGCCGGAGGAGAAGATCGCGTCGTTCGGCACCGACACGCCGCTGGGCCGGGCCGGGCAGCCCGCCGAGGTGGCGCCGGCGTTCGTCTTCCTGGCGTCGCCCGTCACGGCGTCGTACGTGTCCGGGACGGTGCTCGGCGTGACGGGCGGCAAGCCGGTCTTCTAGGCGCCGTCCGCCGGTACGAGCACCTCGACCGTGCCGTGCTCGCCGTCCACCCGCACCCGGTCGCCCGTGCGCAGCCGCATGGTCGCGTTGCCGCAGCCGACGACGGCGGGGATGCCCAGCTCCCGCGCGACGATCGCAGCGTGCGACAGGGGCGCGCCGACATCCGTCACCACGGCGGCGGCCCGCGGGAAGAGCGGCGTCCAGCCCACGTTGGTCACGGAGGTGACCAGCACCTCGCCGGGCAGCAGCGCCTCGCCGTCGTCCACCGAGCGCACCACGCGGGCGACGCCCTCGGCCACACCGGACGCCCCGGGAAAGCCCCGGACCTGGTCGGACCGCTCGGCCTCCTGGCCGTGCTCGTCGAAGACGTCGGACCGCCGCGCCGGGTCCGCGGCCCAGCGCACCGGGTCGAACCGGCCGCGGATCACCGCGGGGTACGGCGGCAGGCTCCGGTACAGGTCGTAGGTCGCGCGGCGCACGGGGACGACGTCGGGCCCTCGCTCCGCGGCACTCTCCCCCGCGCGCGCACCCGGGCCGGACGGCGCGCGAAGCACCGCCAGCAGCTCGTCGACGTGCAGGTAGAAGACGTCGTCGCCCAGGCCGGTGAGCTCGCCGGCCCGCACCGCGAAGGCGCGCAGGGCCCAGAACGCGCGGATCACCTCGGACCGCGCGCTCTCCCGGCCGCGCGCGTTGCGCGCCCAGCGGTCGAGCTGGCTTCGCAGGCGCGCGGCCTTGCGCGGCGACAGGCGTTCGATCCGCTCCCAGACGGCGGCCCGCGCCCGCTCCTGCCGTTCGAGCAGCGCGTCGACGTCGGTCCCGGCCGCCGCGGCGATCTGCCGGTCGAGCCAGGCGGGATCCTCCGCCGGACGGGGCCTGGAGACTTCGAACTCGTCGACGCAGCGGTGCCCGAACCGCGTCACGTACGTCGCGCGGTCGAGCCGGCCGAGGGCGACCTCGCGCAGGCCGATCAGCGTCTCCATGCTGGCCAGCGCGTGCCCGCCGGACGAGAGGCCGGAGGTCAGGGTCTCCGTGTCGGCGTCGCCGAGCAGCGCGCGCAGGTCCCGGCGCAGCGTGAGCAGCTTGGTGCCGTCCTGCCGGGCGGCACCCCGCAGCACGCGCGACGCCGCCTCCAGGTACGGGCCGAGCTCGGCGTCCCAGAAGTCCGCCAGCTCCGCCGGGCCGGCGACGGCGGCCGCGCGCTCCCGCAGCTCCGTGCCGCGCTGCTCGGCGGTGCGCAGGAAGCCCGGCACGGCCCGCACGTCCCGCACGAGCGACATGAGGTTGCGCCCCACCATCGGCAGGAGCCGCCGGACCAGCTCCCAGCGGCCGATCGGGACCACCGGGATGTCGGGCTGGCCGGGCAGCCGCCCGAACACCTCCCGGTACGCCGCGTCGACCGCCCCGCGCATGCCCAGCGTCCGGGCCACGGTCTCGGTGGTGCTGAGGTTCATGTAGAACCGGCCGCCGATGGTGCCGTACGCGGGCACGCCGATGTCGGTGTCGGCCATCGCGTCAGCCATGAAGATCTGCACGAGCGACCAGGTCAGCGGCGTCATCACGCTGGGCAGCGCCTCGCCGAGGTTCGCGTTCGTCCACAGGAAGTCGCCCAGCAGGCTGTCGTTCCACACCTCGGTGACGGCGACCTCCCCCGCCGCGCCCGTGACGGGGCGCGCCTGGAGCACGGCCGGCTCGCCGTCGTGCAGCGCCCACTCGACGTCCATCGCCACGCCGTACAGCTCCTCGATGCGGACGCCGAGCGCGGCGAGCCGCGCGGCCTGCGCATCGGTGAGCGCGGGCCGGTCCCGGAGCTCGGCGGGGACCGGCTCGTTCCGCGTGCCGGCGCCGGTCCGCACGGTGCGGACCTCCTTGGTGCTCACCGTGCGCTCCACCGCGCCGCCCACCCGGGCCACGAGGTAGGTGTCGGGCGTGACCTGCCCGCCGACGACGGCCTCGCCCAGCCCCCAGGCCGCGTTGATCAGCACCCGGTCGCGGGAGCCCGTCATCGGGTCGACCGTGAACAGGATGCCGGCCGCGTCGGCGTCGACCAGGCGCTGCACCACCACCGCGAGCGCCACGTCGTCGGCAGGGATGCCGTGCCGCGCCCGGTAGCCGATCGCACGCGCCGTCCACAGGGAGGCCCAGCAGTCGCGGACCGCGCCGAGTACGGCATCCGCGCCGCGGACGTCCAGGAACGAGTCCTGCTGACCGGCGAACGACATGCCGGGCAGGTCCTCGGCCGTCGCGGAGGAGCGGACGGCGACGGCGAGGCCGCCGTCGGGCGCGGCGTCGGGCACGCCATCGGGCGAACCGCCCGAGGTACGCAGACCGCCGTACCCGGCCCGGACGGCGTCGGCCACGGTCCGCGGGACCTCCAGGGCGGCAAACACCTCGGCGATGCGGGCCGCGGCGGCCTCGTGGGTCTCGGGGCGGTCGGGGTCGACGTCCCGCGCGGCGGCCACGATGGCCTCCTGCGGCGCGCCGGCCACGGCCGCCCGGTAGGCGTCGGTGGTGACGTGGAAACCGTCGGGGACCGGCAGCCCGGCCGTGGCCAGGCGCGCGAGGGAGGCCCCCTTACCGCCGGTGGTGGCCAGCTCGGCCGCCGCGGGATCCGCGAGCGGCAGCGTGAACGAGTGCGTGACCTCGGTGCTCACGACGGTTCCCCCTCCTCCGGCGGGAGGTCGTCGCCGAGCGACTCCCGCAGCTTGGCCCGCGCGACCGCGTAGGCCTGGTCGACGAACTCTCGGGTGGCGTCCGCGCAGGCTGCGCGCGCGGCGTCGGACGGCGGATGGTCCGCGGCGAAGGCGCGCGCGAGCGTGTCGCCGATCAGCTCACCGGCGCGCTCGTCGGACACCCGCAGGGACTCGGGCATCATCCGCAGCGAGACCAGCGAGCCGTGCAGCACGGCGGCGATCACGGTGAGGTGATCCTCGACGCTCAGGTCGTCGCGCACCATGCCGTGCTCCCGGAGCGTGGCGAGGTACTCGCCGAAGGGGACCACCATCTCGGGCGTGGTGGTGCTGGTCTGCTTGCGGGCCACGAGCTTGCCCAGCACCGCGGAGTCCTGGACCATCGCGGCCTGCAGCAGCGGACGCCGGTGGATCTCGTGCGCGAGATGGCCGAACAGCCCGGGCAGGGTTGCTGTCGACGGGTCCTCCCGGAGCCGTCGGCGCACCGCGCCGATCATCTCGGCCCGGTCCCGGCGCATGAGGGCGGCGAACAGGTCCTCGCGGCTGCCCCAGTGCAGGTAGATGGTGCCCTTGGCGACCCCGGCGAGCCGGGCGACGTCGTCGATGGTGGTCTTGTCGTAGCCCCAACGCAGGACCAGCTCGGTGCCGGCGTCGAGGATTCGCTCCGCCCGCTCGGCCCTGCGCTGCGCCGTGCCAGGCCGCCGCGTCGTCGCTGCCGCACCCATGCCCGCCTCCACTTCGTGAAAGTATGACCAGATTCGTTGATCTGGTCATACTCGGAGGCTAGACCTGGTCGCCGCCCCGGTCAACCGGCCGCGAGACACCGTCTGACCTGCGGATTCGGCGAGTCTGGTGCGGCATGGAACCTTTCGCACGGGTCTCCGCGTGGTGGGGGACATGACGAGGGAGAGCAGGGGACCATGCGGACCGAGGTGAGCGACGAGGCGCGGGTGCGGGTCGACGTCACGCGCACCAAGGACCAGGAGTTCACGGCGTTCGTGCACGAGGCGGGCCCGTACCTCTACAAGACGGCGCTCCTCCTGTCCGGCGACGCGCACCGGGCGGAGGAGCTCGTGCAGGCGACGTTCGAGCGCACCTACCGGTCCTGGCACAAGGCCCGCGCCGGCGAACCACGCGCCTACGCGCGGCGCATCCTGCTCAACCTGCGCATCGACGGCTGGCGCCGCACCCGCGGCGAGGTGGTGTCCGACGTCGTCCCCACTGGGTCCGTCGCTGGCCCGGCCGAGGGTGTGGCCGTTCGCGACGAGGTGGTGCGCGCGCTGGCGTTGCTGCCGCTGACGCAGCGGCGGGTCGTGGTGCTGCGGCACCTGCTCGACCTGACCGAGCAGCAGACGGCGCGCGAGCTCGGGATCGCCGTCGGGACCGTCAAGTCCGCCAACGCACGCGGGATCACCCGCCTGCGCGAGATCTTCGAGGAGGGTGAGCGATGAGCATCGACGACACGGACGTCGTGGCACGCCTCCGGGCCGGTGCCGACCGGGTCGAGCGGCACGAGTTCGACGCGGGACAGGTGGTGGCCGGGAGCCGTCGGGCGCTGCGGCGCCGTCGTACCTGGCAGGCGCTGGGCGGCGGCATGACGGCGGTCGCGGTCGCGTTCTCGCTGGCCCTGGCGGGGCCGGTGCCCGTGCCGGGCGTGGGCGAGGTGGCGCTGCCGGGAAGCGAGCGGGTGCGGGAGCTGTTCGGGCTGGAGGCCGAGTCCGCGGCCTGTGCGGTCGATGACGACCTGACGGTCGAGTGGGGGAACAACTCGTCGCACCAGGTACTCGTCCAGTCCGTGGGGCACGTGATCGACGGGGGAGCCGCGGTACGGTCCGCCACCATCGACAACCCGGGCCCGCCCGCAGGCGAGGTGTCGTCTTCCGAGCACCTCCTGTCGGACGTAGCGCAGAGGCTTCCGATGCTCGCCGTCCAGCACCAGCTCAAGTTCGCCGCCACCACGGAGGACGGGTATGAACAGCCCGCCGACGTGGACACCCAGAACCTCCCGGACGGCACGTACATCTGGTGGAACGCGCGCGATCTGGGGAAGCTGTCCGGCGTCGCTCGTTGCGACGGGCTGCCAGTCACCTGGGGTGGCGACACGTCCTCGGAGTTCACCATCACGACCTGGAACGGCACCAGATCGAGCGGCGTCGTGGATTGCGGGAACCCGCCCGAACGCCCCTCCCGGTTGGAACGCGAGGCCCTGGAGGACTGCGAGTACCTGGACTGACGTGTCGCGTGGCAGGGGCCGCGGGTCAGCGAACCGTGACCGTCACCGAGCGCTTCGACGGGGCCTGGAGGCTGGTGCCCTCGTACTTCGCGATCCACGTGCCGGACCTGGTCGCCCTGACCGTCGTCCGGTAGGCCCCGGTCGGTCCGGTCCGGACGGTCTTCTGGTAGACCGGCCCGGCCTGGCCTGCCGGGTCGAAGTACAGCTTGAGCGCCGTGTTCGGCGCCAGCCGGTTCTCCGCCTTCGTGTCGCTGACCAGCTGCACCCGGCGCAGTGAGCCGCGCAGCTCGATGTTCCTGGCACCCGTGAACGACGTCGACGACGCGGCGATCGTGGTGGTGCTGGCGCGGCGGACCCGGATGGTGGTGATGGGCCGTCCGGGGATGTTGACCCACACGTTCTGAATGATCCCGTCGCGGTCCGCGTCCCAGCGATCCTTGGTGACGGCGATCGGGCCCAGAAAGGTGACGTCGTAGAGGCCGGCCGGGTGCACCGCGGAGAGCCGATAGGTTCGGGTCCCGCTGTAAGCCGTCCGCCAGGGTTCCTGCCTCGTGCTGAATACCATTCCGACGTCGTATCGCCCTTCGGCGCGACGGTTGGTCATGTACGGGCCCGTCTCGTAGATGTTGCCCGCGGAGCCCGGGGTCAGGATCCCGGCGTCGAGATAGACCGTCTGCGGCTCCACCCGCGTCACGACGTCCTGGACCGTCACCCGGGCCCTGGCCGTGTATCCGCCCCGTGAGCCTGAGACCACCACCGACCGGACAGGCAGCACCGCTTCGCGGCTCGTGAACGTCGCGGTGCGCTCACCCTTGACCGCGGTCCCGTCCTCGCCCTGCCGCACGATGTCGTAGGTGCCCGAGGTCTGGGGGCGGAAGGTCGCGGCGAACCAGCCGTTGTCGTCGGTGGTCACGGTCGCGACGGCCTCGCGGGGCGCCGAACCAGCCGGATCGAAGTAGATCGTGATGACTTCACCTGGTGCGGGCCAGCTCCAGTCGCGACCGACGTGGCCATGAACCTGGACGGGCATGCCGGCCGGCGCACGGTCCGGAGCGACGGCGAAGTCGAGGTAGGTGTAATCGGCCAGGGCCGCCTGGTCGCCGTCGGCCGGGGCCCCGGCCGCCGCCGGCGCACCCAGCAGGCTCCCGGCGAGCGCCAGTCCGAGCGCAGAAGTGAACAGTTTTCGGGCACCGACGGCCAAGGGACACCTCGCGGGAAGAAGGGAGCCCGAGAACCGGGAGCAGCACAGATCCTGCCAGTTCGGGCGATTCCCAGGGCGTCGTATCCGGGTGAACTTCCGTCCAGCACAAAGGTCCGCCCCCACCAGACGATCAGGCACGGATTCGCGTGAGAACCCATGCCTGATCACCTGGCGGAGGCGGACCTCTGTCCGCCGTCGGCCGAGGTGGAGCTAGCCGACCGACACGTTCACGCCCGCCTGGGACGGCGCCAGCAGGCTCGTCCCGGCGTACTTGGCGATCCACTTGCCCGAGGTGGTGGCGCGGACCGACGTCGAGAAGGTGCCGTCGGAACCCGTGGTGACCTCCTTCTTGAGGACCGGTGCCGCCGAGCCCGCGGGGTCGAAGTACACCTTCACCGCAACGTTCGGTGCCGGCCGGATCGCCGCACCACCCGTGCTGACCAGCTGGACCCGCTCCACGTCACCGCTCAGCGTGATGGTCCGCGCCGTGGGCACGGACGTCCGCGAGGCGGCCACGGTCGTGGTGCTCGCCCGCTTGACCACGATGGTCGTCACCGCGGGGTCCTCGACCAGCACGTTGTGCGTGCAGTTGCTGGTGCCGCCCTCGAGCCCGTCCCAGTCCGGTGCGGAGCACGCCTTCATCTCGTCGCGGATGCCGATGTCGTAGATGCCGGCGGGGAGCGTCGGGTTGAAGGTGAACGTCGCGTGGCTCGTGCCGAGCCCGGAGTGCGTCAGGTCCCGCTGCACCCGGTAGCCGTCGGGGAAGTTGCCCTCGCCGCGCCGGCTCTCGGCGCTCAGCCAGCCCGAGGTGCCGCCCACGGTGAAGTCGAGGCTGCCCACGTCGACACGACGCTGCACCGGGGCCAGGCCCAGCACGACGTCGTGCGTCATCAGGTGGTCGCCCGCCGTGAAGCCGCCCTCCGTGGCGCTGACCGTGCCCTCGCGCAGCGTGGTGTCGCGGGCCCGTTCCGCCGAGGTCAGGGTCCACACCGCCTTCGCGCCCGTGTCGGTCATCGGCATCTCCGCACGCCACTTGCCCGACGCGCCCGGCTTCTGCCGGGTCGTGAAGTAGCCGCGGTCGTCCGTCGTGAGGGTGTCGATGAAGCGCTCCGGCGCGTCGCCCGAGGGGTCGAAGTACAGCTTGACCTCCTGGCCCGTGGCCGGCGCGTAGTCACCGGTGCCGAGGCTGCGGATGTTCGCGGCACCGTGGACCGAGATGGTCGAGCCCGCGGGCGCGCTCGACGTCGAGGTCCAGATCAGCGGGATGTTGCGCTTGGCCCGGAACGGCACCAGGACCGGGTCCGCGGTGCGGATCGGCACCTTGACGACGCCGTCGTCGGTGGTCACGTCGATCTCGGCGTTCACCGACACCTCGAAGGTGCCGGGCTCGACGTCGGCCGGGAGCTGGACGGTCGAGGTCCACGTGTTCGCGGCACCCGAGGCCACGAACTGCGCGCCGGTCAGGCTGCGGCCCTCGGGGTCGATCATCGTCATGCGCCCGGTGCGCATGGCCGCCGAGGACCCGTTGTGCGTGATGGCCAGGGTTCCGGTGACGGACCCGACCACGTCCCCGCCGGGCGGCAGGGAGATCTTCGCGGAGACGACGACGTCGTCCACCTTGTTGGTCACGCGGTCCGCGGTGATGCCCGGCGGCGGCGCGGTGCTCACCTCGGCCGCCACGCTCGGTGTCGCGGCGACGCCGGTCATCAGCAGTGCGGCCCCGAGCGCCATGCCCAGCGACGCACGCATCCTCGTTCTGTTCAAAGCAGCCCCCTCGTCAGAGGGACGCGGACGCGTCCCGCCCAGCCAGATGTTCCCCCGGCGGGCAGGGGCGGGCCACGGGAGGCGGTGATGTGAGCGGGTGAATTTCCCTCGCCCGGCTCGGTAAATCGGACGCCAGGTGAGAATGGGGACTATGCAGACCGACGGACGGACGGAGACGCCCAACGAACGCGCGGACCGGAACTGGAGCGAGCTGCTCCAGGAGCTGCGCGTCATGCAGACCGGCGTGCAGATCCTGACCGGGTTCCTGCTCACCCTGCCGTTCCAGTCGCGGTTCGCCGACCTCGACCGGTACCAGGTGAACGTCTACCTGGCGCTCGTCATCGCCGCGGTGGTCGCGACCGCGCTGATCGTCGCCCCGGTCAGCGTGCACCGCGCGCTGTTCCGCAAGCGGATGAAGGGCAACATCGTCACCCTGACCGACCGCATCACCCGGATCGCGCTCGCCGTGCTGGCGCTCGTGATCACAGGCGTGGCGGTGCTCGTCTTCGACGTCGTGGTCGGACGGACGGCGGGCATCGTCGCCGGCTCCGCCGCACTAGTGCTGATGGTGCTGCTGTGGGTGCTGCTCCCCGAGGTGCTGCGCCGACGCGGCTGAGCCGGCGCAACACCTCGGACTACTTGACGGTGATCCAGACCGTGCGGCTGGACGAGGCGTGCAGCGACGTTCCCGGGAACTCCGCGACCCACCGGCCCGACGCGCTCGTGGTGACCTTCGCCGCCCACACGCCCTTCGAGTTCGTGTAGACGGTCTTCTTGTACTGCGGCGCGGCGGAGCCGGCGGGGTCCCAGTAGAGCTTGACGGGTGCCTTCGGGGAGTGGCGGTACGCGGCCTCTCGGTTGCTGACGAGCTGCAGCTTCCGCACCGAGCCCTTGAGCGTGACCGACTGGGGCGTGGCGAGCGACTTCGACGACGCCGAGATCGTGGTGATGGTTGCCCTCTTCACGGTGAAGGTCGTGACGCTGTCGTCGTTGATCGGCACCTCCTTCATCCCGCAGCTGCCCGAGGCCGTCTCGGACTTCGTGCAGGCAGCGACGACGAGGCCCGCGTCGACGTCGTAGACGCCGGGCGGGGTCAGCTCGTCCATGGTGATCGCGATGTAGCCCGCCGTTCCCCCACCCATGCGCGTGTTCCGCGGCGCGTAGTAACGACCGTTGGGGTAGGAACCCTCACCACGGCGCCCTTCGACCTGTACTCCATAGGTGCTCAGGACTGAGCCGTAGGTGGTCACGCCGAAGTCGACCCGGACCGTCTGCGGCTCGAGTGTCGTCACCACGTCCGTCGCTGTCACGCGGATGCCCGCCTTGGCGTCGCCCGAGGTCCGTGTGGCGGTGCCCTGGCGCACTGTCAGATCGCTCGGGCGTGCCGTCTGCGAGATCCGTACGGACGCTGGGTGCTGGACGGTATTGCCTGCGTACGAGACGTACCACCTTCCTGGTTCCGTGACGCGGCTATCCAGCCGGAAATACCCCGTGTCGCTCACGTTCGCACTACCCACCACCCTGCGCGGCGCCGGCCCGCTCGGGTCGAAGGCGATGTCGACCACTGCACCGGTGGCCGCGACCGGGTCGTAGTCACCAGCGCTATCCCGGGAATTCCATCGCAGGCTTCCCGCCACCGTCGTAACAGCCCCCGTCGGCAGGCTGCCCGATCGCGCCGTGGCTTCCATCGCCGAGTGATACCGCACCTGGAACGCGACGACATCGGTCGCCTGGATGGGTACATCAGAGGGTCCGTGTGCGCCGTAGACCGTGACCAAAGCCTTGAAGGAGACCTTGTACTCGCCGATCGGAGCACCGTTCCCAAGTCGCCGGATCGCCCTCAGGTGCCCGTCCCCGACCTCCTGGGGGGTGCCGTCCCCTGTGTACACCTCGCGCCCAGCAGGGTCAGTCACCTGCACCCAGCCATCGTGGAAGTAGATCGCGGTCCCGTTGTGCTCCAGATAGATGTCGACCGGCACCTCATAGGGAGTGATCGTGCTCCGGTCACTCACGACAACCCGCGCCGTCACCTCGTAGCTGCCCTTCGAGGCGGTGACCGTGCCTTCGTGCACCTCCGCCTCAGCGGGCGCAACGCCCGCTCCGGTGATCAGCAGCATCGTTCCGAGCGTCACGCCGAGCGCACGCCTCACCTGTGACATCACTGTCGTGGCCTCGCAAGAAGGAAGGGAGAAGTCACCGGAGATCCCGGGCACCGAGATCCTGTCAGAGCGGAGGTGCCGGCCTCGCTGTCAGCCGGTTATCCACAGGGTGATCTTCGCGAGCTCGTCAGAGCGTCTTGTGCCAGGCCACGATCCGGTCCACCGCACGCGACACCGTGTCGAGCGACGACGCGAACGACAGCCGCACCCACTCCCCGCCGTGCACGCCGTCGAAGTCGGTGCCGGGCGTGATGGCGACGTCGGCCTCGGCGAGGAGGCGGGCGCAGTAGGTCACGGAGTCGAGCCCGAACGAGGCGATGTTCCCGTAGAGGTAGAACGCGCCGTCGGCCGGGGCGACCGGGCGCCAGCCCAGCTCGCCGAGCCGCTCCAGGAGCAGCCTGCGCGACGCCGCGTACCGCGCCACGTTCTGCGCGGCCGCCTCGTACCCCTCGGGCGTGAACGCGGCGATGCCCGCGTGCTGCGCGAGCGCCGGCGGCGAGAGCGCCACGTTGCTCGCGAGCGCGTCGACGGGCGCGACCAGCTCGTCGGGCAGCACGAGCCAGCCGAGCCGCCAGCCAGTCATCGCCCAGTACTTCGAGAACGAGTTCACGACGACCGCGCCCCGGTCGACGAACGTCGTCGCCGTCGCCTGCGCCACCTCGTCCGAGTAGGCGATGCCGTGGTAGATCTCGTCGCTGATCAGGCGCACGTCGTGGTCGGCGCACCACTCCGCGACGGCCGCCAGCTCCGCCGGCGTGATCATCGTGCCGGTCGGGTTCGCGGGCGAGGCGACCATGACGCCGTCGAGCCCGCCGCCGTAGTAGGCCTCGTTGAGCTGCGACACAGTGGGCTGGTAGCGCGTCTCGGGACCGCAGTCGAGCTCCACGACCTCGCAGCCCAGCGCCGACAGGATGTTCTTGTAGGCCGGGTACCCGGGCCGCGCGAGCGCCACCCGGTCGCCGACGTCGAACGACGCGAGGAACGCGAGCACGAACCCGCCACTCGATCCCGTGGTGACGGCGATCCGCGCGGGGTCGACGTCGACGTCGTACCAGCGCTTGTAGTGGCCCGCGATCTCGGCGCGCAGCGCAGGCACGCCCATCGCCTCGGTGTACCCGAGGTTGCCGTCGCGGAGCAGGGCGATGGCGCGCTCCCGCACCACGTCGGACGCGCCGGTCGACGGCTCCCCCGCACAGAGGTTGAGCACGTCCGCCCCGGTGGCGCGGCGCGCGTTCGCGGCGGCGAGCACCTCCATGACGGCGAACGGGGGCACGTGGGACCGACGAGAGACCTTCATCCCGCCATCATGGCCCACCAAGCGGCCCGACGGCGGAACGCCGGGCGAGGTTCACCAGCGCACGCGGGCGAACGTCAGCGACGCGACGCCGTCGTCGCCCAGGCTGGTCCAGGCGATGCGGTCGCCGTCGACCCCGACTGCTGCCTGCTCGCGGGCGAGCCGGACGAGGCCCGGCGCGCCGTCCCTGTCCACCATCGCGTAGGCCGATCCGTCCTCGGTCGACCATGCGACGGTTCCGGCGGACACGTCCAGGGCGGTGACGGGCGAGCTGCCGCGCACCTGGTAGGCCGTCTGCGCGGAGAGGTCCATCAGGTACAGCCGGTCACCGGCAGAGAAGGCGAGCCACCCGACGTCGTACCCGAGCGCGGACACCGGCTCGCCCCCGAGGTCCTCGTCCCGGATCGAGAGGAGCCGGAACGAGTCCATGTCGTCCGGCCCGGAGATCAGCGCAAACTCCGTCGTCGAACCGGGGCCGGCCCCGACATCCGGCTCACCGGAGCGCTCTCGGTACGCGACCAGCAGGGCGTCCGGCGTCGACCCCAGGGCGCAGACCTGCTTCCGGACACTCGTTGCGACCGGCGCGGACCCGTCGAGCGCCACGGTGCGGAGCGTCTGGGTGCAGCCGGTCCCGGCGACGTTCGGCGTGGTGGTCCATCCCAGCAGCGAGTCCGAGAGGGCCACCGTTCCGGCCTCCGGGGAGTCCAGCACCGACGAGTCGCTGACCGTCGTCACGCTCCCGTCCTCGTCCAGGACCCGCAGGGTCCAGGGCAACGTCCCGACGATCTGGGTGTTCGGCGTCTCGAACCAGGCGGCCCGGTCGCCCTGACGGACCAGGTCCAGGGTCTGCGGCCAGCTCCCGTCGACCTGCTCGGTCTGCGCCACCTGCACCGTGTTGCGCCATCCCTCGCCGTCCGGGGCCATTGCCTCCAGGGTGAACGGTCCAGGAATGAGGTCGGGGTCGAGGACCTCGTACGGGTCGGACCAGCCGAGCACGCTCTCGCCAGCGCCCAGGGTCGTGGCGTCCGCCTCGACCCGGGCGGCGGTCGTCCACCGGTGATCGACGATGACGTCGACGCACCGCTCGACGTCGTGCGCGTCCGCGGTGTCGATCACCCCGACGAGGGTGAGCTCGCCCCAGCCGGCGGACATGGTGTCAACCGGGGTCGTGGGCGCGTCGTCGTCGGGCCGAGTGCACGCCGCGGTGTCCACGTGATCCGAGGGCAGTCCGGAGATCCCCCGGCCGTCGAGGCCGAGCACCTCGCGCAGCCACTCGCTGCCCGGCAGCGTGACCGGCCCCAGGCCGGGCACCCGGACCGGACCGGCCAGCATGAGGCCGAGGACCAGCACGAACACCCCCGCGATCGTCGCCACGGCCCGGACCGCCCGGCGACGCCGGACGGCCGCCCGGGCCTGGAGCAGCACCTGGTCGCCGTCCGCCCGGAACTCCGGGACGGCCTCGATCGCCGAGGCGCTGAGCAGCGAACGCAGCCGCGCGAGCCCGCGCGCGTTGGCGGACTTGACCGAACCGATCGAGATGCCGAGCTCGTCGGCGACCTGCGCCTCGGACAGGTCGAGCAGGTGTCTCAGCACCACGACCCGGCGCTGCCCGAGGGGCAGCGCGCGCAGCGCCCTGCCGAGCTCGTCCCGGACGGCGACGTCGTGCGCGTGGTCAGGGACGGGCGAGAGCGGTATGACGCCGTCGTCCGTCACTGCCGTGCGCCGGTCCTTGCGCCAGCCGTCGATCCGGAGGTTCATCAGGATGCGCCGCGCGTAGGCCCGTGGCTCCCCCGCCCGCGCCTTGGGCCACGCGCGGTACGTCCGCTCGAACGTGGCCTGGACCAGCTCTTCGGCCCGGTGCGCGTCGCCGGACAGCAGGTATGCCGTCCGGTACAGGTAGGCGCCCGCCGACGTCACGAACTCGACGAACTCCGCGTCGGGATCACGCGCCACCAGCACGTCGGCACGCGCCGGGTCCACGACAGGCTGCTCGGTCGTCTCCGCGTTCATACCGTCCACCACGGTCGGGACCGCGCGGAGGTTGCCTGGTACCCCAGATGACTGCCCATCGGCCGTCTTCGACTCACATTTCTATTGGTAGCGACACAATTGTGTCGCTACTCAGCCGCCCTTTCGGGCCGCTTGTGAAAGTTGTAACATGGTCGCCATGGCGCCGGGATCGCGCGACGACGCAGACAACGACCCCCTCCGCCGAGCCGCGCAGTACCGCGTGGGCCGGGAGGCCGAGGCCGAACGCGCGGAGCGCGCCGGCTCCCCCGACGAGGCGGATCCCGGCGAGGACCACGCCGACGAGGGCAAGCGGCCCGGCGCGATGAGCGTCGAGGAGCGCTCGCGCTACGTGGACGTGGTGATCGACCAGGCGATGCGCCGCGGCGAGTTCGACAACCTGCCCCTGCACGGCAAGCCCATCCCGGGCATCGGCGGCAAGCACGACCCCGACTGGTGGGTCAAGGGCCTGATCGAGCGCGAGAACATCACCGGTGTCCTGCCGTCGGCCCAGCTCCGCAAGGACGACGCCGAGCTCGACGCCCGGCTCGACCTCGAGGCGCTGGAGGAGCGCGTCCGGGAGATCGTCACCGAGTTCAACGCCCGTGTCGTCGACGCCAGGCGCCAGCTCCAGGGTGGCCCGCCGATCGTCACACCCACCCGCGACGTCGACGAGCAGGTGCGCAGATGGCAGGAGCGCCGGGCAGCGCGAAGGGCCGCCGCCTCTGCCCCGGTGCCGCGACGCGAACCGGGAACCTCGGCCGACCGGCCCTGGTGGAAGTTCTGGTGACCGGGGTCAGAACCCGTACGCCGTCACGATGACCACGGCCGTCATCAGCCAGTAGGGCACCGACCCGAGCGCGAAGCCCAGGCCCGCGGCGATCGCCATGCGACCCCGGTGCGCACCGAACCGGCTGGACACGGCCCCGATGGCCATCGTGATGCAGCCGATGATCGTCACTCCCTCGGCGGCGCCCTGCGAGATCAGCATCCCGAGGATGAGCGCGACCAACCCGACGACCGCCTCGCCGCGAGCGAGGAACGGCCCGCCCCGGCGAGCCCGCGGGTGAGTCTCCTGGTGCGTTGTCATGGCGCATCGCCCCTCGTGCCCGACGTCGGTGTGGGCACCTCATTTCCAGCATCGCACCATGGCCCTGTCTTCGCCAGAGCCCGCCGGGCTCAGGCGCCAGGCCCCTCCGCGGCCTCCTGCGTGAGCACGTAGCCGCGGAACCAACGGCCCGTCTCGCGCCACACCTGCTCCCGCGCTGGCGCCGCCGAGAGGGTCGCGTCGTGGAGGCCGCCGGCGATCCGCACGAGGGTCGTAAGGGATCCGAGATCGGGCACGCGCCGGGCGATCCCGACGACGTCGAGCACCGAGTCGGTGACCTTCATGTCCTCGGTCCAGCGCGTGGGGATGCTGCTGCGGGCGCTGAGCAGCACCAGCACCGGCACGTCGATGCCGAGACCACGGGCGACCTGGTCCTGCCCGCGGAAGATCGCGGCGAGCCAGGCGGGCGTGGCGCGCCATCCGGCGTCGGGCCGCCAGGCGACGTCGTAGTCCCACTCGCCGTCGAAGCGGGACGAGATGGAGCGCGCGTAGAGGCCGCGGTCGAGGTTGACGAGCTGGCTGCGCGGCACGAGCACGGACTGCACCCGGATACCGGGCTCCATGAGCTTGCGCCCCGCCTCGCGCGTCTGGAACTCCAGCCACGGGCCGTTCAGCACCAGCCCCGCGACCCGCTCCTGGTTGTGCGCCGTCCACAGGCTGAGGATGAGCCCACCCGTGGAGTGGCCCATCAGCACGAGCCTGCGGTCGGTCCGGTGGTCGCGTCCGTGCCCCATGACCTCGAGCGCCGCCTCGATCTCCTCGTCGTAGGTGGTGAGGTTGCGGACGTAGCCCGGGGTCTGGCCCTCGCGCAGGCTGCGCCCGTACCGCCGCAGGTCGAGCGCGTGGAACCGCACGCCGAGCGACTCCCAGAAGTCGGCCAGGTGCGTCTGGAAGAAGTAGTCGAGCCAGCCGTGCACGTAGAGCACGTCGACGCCGGCGTCGGGCGGCCCCGCGGGCTCGCCGTCGGTGGGCCGGTGGGCCGCGCCCGGCAGGCGCAGCCGCCGGCCGAGCTCCGACAGCTCCTCCCAGAGGCGCGCCAGCTGCGGGTTCTCCGCCCCGTTCCGCCGGATCCCACCGGGCTTGTCGGCGTCGCCGTCCTCGGCGGGGATGCTGCGCGCCCGGCGCACGAGCGTCGCCACCACCTCGGCCTCCTCCTCGTCGGGCTCCAGCGGCAGCGTCAGGCGCTCGAAGCCCGGCAGCACGTCGGGCTCCCAGGCCGGCTCCTGCGCCGGCTCGTCGTCCAGACCCGGGGAGAGGCTCGTCATCTGACCGACGGTAACCGGAGGTGGGCCCACTCCGCCGGGTAGTCGTCGAGCCAGACCTCGAGCGAGCGGGCCCTTCGCCCGGCCAGGTGCCCGACGTCGGGGCTCACCTGAGCGAGCACGCCCGCCTCGATCGCCTGGCACTGCGTGATCCAGTCCTCCACCTCGGTGGCGGTCGACCGGTAGAACTGAGCACGCGCCTGCTCGACCGTCTGCGGCACGTACCGGATGGTGCGGCCGACGGCGGCGGACAGCGTGGCCGCGACGTCGTCGAACGTCAGGGCCTCGGGGCCGGTCAGGTAGTAGGTCCGGCCCGCGTGCCGGCGCGGGTCCTCGTCGAGCAGGACGGCGGTGGCGACGTCGGCCACGTCGTCGTGGGACACGGTGGCGACCGCGCCCTGCCCGGCCGGCGCGCGGAGCAGCGCCTGCTGCCCGGCTCCGGACGACTCGTCGTGCACCGCCAGGGTCGGCGTGCGGTGGAACATGCTGGTGCGCAGCATGGTCCAGGCCAGGTCGGTGCCCCGCAGGTACTCCTCGGTGAGCCAGTCGTCGCGCGCGCCCGACGCGATCGCGTCCGGCGCCGCCCCGATCGACGAGACGTAGACGACGTGCCGCACCCCGGCGACAACGGCGGCGTCGATCGCCGCACGGTGCCGGGCGAGCCGGCCCGGTCGCTCCCGGCCCGGCACGAGAAAGACGGCGTCGGCCTCGGCGAACGCGCTGCTCAGGGCCCTGGCATCGGCCTCGGCCGGGATCGCGGCGACCTCGGACTCGGGCAGCGGCGCACCGTCGGGCAGCCGCGGCGCGGCGCCCCTGCCGGAGATCAGCAGGCGCTGCCGGCCGCCTGCCGCGGCGACACGGAAGGCGAGCCTGGAACCCAGGCGGCCGTCGGCCCCGGTGAGCACGACCAGCCGGTCCGGCGAGGCGGGCGTCATTCCCACACCGTAGACGGCGGATCGCCGGCGGGCCGGGTGGAGCAGGGTGAAACTTGCCTCAGGCGTCCGAGGAGACGCCGAGCTCCGTCCGGACGAACTCGACGACGCCGTCCGCCGCCGCCTCGATCTCGGCGAGGCACTCCTCGAAGTCCTCGGGCCCGCCGTACCAGGGGTCGGCGATGTCCAGCCGGTGCTCCGGGAGGCCGTCGGCGGCGGGGTCGAACGACCGGTACATCCGGATGTCCGCGTCAGCCCGGGCGCGGCCGGCGAGGTTCCGCAGGGCCTGCGCGTGGCGCGTCGTCATAGCGAGCACCAGGTCCCGCGAGCCGACGTCGTGCCGCGTCACCTGTCGTGCCTCGTGGCCGTCGCCCGTGGCGTAGCCGTGCGCGGCGAGGACGGCGCGGGCGCGCCGGTCCACGGGGTTGCCGTGCTCCTCGTCGCTCACGCCGGTCGAGTCGACGACCACGGCGTCGCCCAGGCCCGCGGCCTCGAAGCGGTCCCGGAGCACGATCTCGGCCATGGGGGAGCGGCAGATGTTCCCGGTGCAGACGGTCATCACGCGGTAAGCAGTCACGCGCTCATTCTCCCCGGTGGCAGGGGAAAGCCCGCGGGGCGACGAATGTCAGCCGTGCTGGACGAGGGCACGGCACCCGCGGGCTCCGGTGGTCGCGAGGAAATCGCCACCAGTGTCCCGTGCGCCTGAACGTCCGGAAGGCCCCGTGCTGAGCCCACCGACCGCCGTCGGCGCGAAACGCCTACAGCGTCACGCGACTAGCGCGCGACCACCTCATGGGTCCGATGTGAAATCACTTCTCGGATCACCTCCCTTCTCATGTGCGAATGAACCTACGCCGCCTCTTTGCGTATGCACAGGTTTTTTCCTCGCGGCGAAATCCGGGGCCCGGGCGTACGGCCGAGCGACGAGTTTCGGCAGAGCGCCCCGTCTGCCCTGCATGACCATCACCACCGTGGACGCCTGCACGACGTCGGCCGACGGCACGCGGATCGCGTTCGACCTCACCGGGCCGGCCCGCGGCCTGGCGCCGGCGGTGGTGGTGGTCGACGGCGTGCTCGCGCACCGGATGCCCGTCACGCTCGCGGTGGCGTCGCTGCTGGGCGACCGGGTGACGACGCTCCGGTACGACCGGCGCGGCCGGGGCGGCAGCGGCGACACAGCGCCGTACGGCGTGGACCGCGAGGTGGACGACATCGCGGCGCTGTTGCAGGTCACGGGCCCGGCAGCGCTCCTGGGCATCTCGACGGGCGCGTTCCTCGCGCTGCGCGCGGCGGCCGACCTGGGCTCCTGCGTCACCGGCGTCCTGTGCTACGAACCGGGGTACGACGTCGCCGGCGGCGAGCCGCCCACCGACCCCCGGATGATCGCGGGGGTGGAGGCCTGCGTCGAGGCGGGCGACCCGGGCAGCGCCGTCGAGCTGTTCCTCGACCTGGTGGGCATGCCGTGCCGGCTGGTGCCGCGCATGCGGGTGTCGCCGTCGTGGGCGGACCTGGAGTCGATCGCGCCGACCATCGCGTACGACGGCCGGGTGCTCGCCGAGATCGCCCTGGGCCGGCGAGCCCTGATGGGGCGCTGGCACCGCATCGGGCAGCCGGTGGTGGTGGCCCACGCTGCCGCGAGCGCCGCCGGGACCGCGACGGCTGCGCGGTCCCTGGCGGCGGTGCTTCCGGCGGCGCGTCGGGTGACGCTGCCCGGTCACGGGGCGGACGTGCCGCCGGAAGCGATGGCGGAGGCCGTCGCCGGCCTCCTGGGGGTCAGTTCGTGACCATGGGCCGGAACCCGGCCAGCGGGGCGACGTCCGCCGGGCCGGCGACGCCGAGCCCGGTGGCCGTGGCGCCGAGGCTGTTCCGGGCGGCGGAGTTCACGCTGACGGAGCTGTCCCGCTGGTACGCGGCGTACTGCGTGGTGGTCTGCCCGTCCGAGCTGTCGGTGATGCGCCACCGGCCGCCCTCGCGCACCGACTGCGGGGCGTTGGAGTACGCGACGAACCAGCCGCAGCCGTCCGCGTCGAGCGGGACGCCCCACGAGAGGTGGTCGCCCATCTCCGAGCCGGCGTCGGCGTAGACCCGGCCGTTGCTGCCGACGAACCGGACGCTGAGGTCGCTGCTCGCGTAGTAGCCGGGCGACGCGCAGATGTAGACCTGGGCCGCGAGGTAGCCCTGGTAGTCGTCCACGGACGGGGAGACGGCCGCGTTGTAGTTCCACAGGCTGAACCACTGGTTCGTCGGGAACGGGCGCGACAGCGAGGACTGGATCCACACGTAGGTGCCCGCGCTGGTGTCCCGGCCGGCCATGTTGGTCACGACCACGCGGATCCGGTTGAGCTCGTAGGACGTCGAAGCGGTGAACTTGAGCGTCGAGCTGGTCTTGCCGGACATGTTGGTCCACTTGGGGTTCGCCGGCGTCCACCGCTGCCACTGGTAGCGCAGGTTGCCGCCGGTCGCGGAGACCTTGAGCGTGACGGTCCGGCCGGCGACCGTCTCGACGGACCGCGTCGGGTTCTTCGTCACGCGCGGCACGCTGATGCCGACGGGCCACTTCACGACTGCCGTGCCGGAGCTGGTGCGGGTGGCCGTGAGGTAGGCGTGCTTGCGGCCCGTGACCTGCACCGAGATCCGCTTGCCGTACTGCGCGCTGGTGAGCTTGAAGGTACGGCTCGTCGCGCCGGAGATCGTCTTGCCGTTGGCGAGCCAGCGGTAGCTGACCGAGGTCGGCGACGGCGACCAGGTGCCCCGGTAGGCCGTCAGCGTCTGGCCGACGCGGGCCGTGCCCTTGATCGCCGGGGCGGCCGTCCGCGCGAACGGCTTCGCCACGAGGGACGACGCCGAGGTGACGCTCCGGGTCGTGTACCCGTCCCGGTACGCCGTCGCGGTGACGGTGAGCCGGTCGCCGTGCAGCCGCGAGGGGATCGTGAGGGTGCGGCTGTTCGCGCCGTAGATCGACTCCCCGTTCGCCTTCCAGCGGTAGGTCACCTTGCTGGGCTTGGGGGAGAAGTTGCCGGTGCTGGCGCTGACCTGGCCACCGACCTTGACGGTGCCGCTGATCGTGACCGTCGTGGCGCTGAAGGACGCCTTCGCGACGGTGGTGGTGGCGCTGGACACCGTGCGCGAGCCGAAGCCCGCCTTGGTGCCCGTGACCTCGAGCTTCAGGCTCTTGCCCGCCTGGGTGGTCAGAGGCGTGAAGGTCGAGGCGGTACCGGCGGTCGCGCCGCCCACCACCCAGCGGTAGGCGAACGTGGTGCCCGCCGGCCAGCCGGCGGTCGTGGCGGTCAGCTTGGTGCCGACCCGGACCATGCCCGAGACGGATGCGGTGCCCGCGGCCAGGTCGCCCTCCACCAGGGGTCCGACGGCGGCGGCCTCGACACGGTCGCCCGTGACGCCGGCGGCCGTACCGGTGACGGTGCCGATCACGTACTTGCCGAGGTACTCGGGCAGCAGGGTGAGGGACTCCGTGGCGGCGTCGGCGACGGGGACGTCGCCGGCGTCGAGCAGCGCGTCGTCGCTCAGGAGCCAGGCGTAGGCGCGGCTCTCGGGCTCGGGCGTCCAGATGCCGCCGGTCTGGTCGATGGTGAGCTCGGAGCCGACGGCGGCGTTGCCGTCGACCGTCAGGGTGCCGTCGAAGACCGGGCCGTCGGCCTCGGCCGCGGACGCGGGAGCCGCGGCGAACGGCGTCGCGAGCAGCGCCAGGGTGGCGAGCGAGGCGGTGCCGCGCCAGCGGCGCGCCGCGCTTCTGATGGGTACAGCGGACGCGGAAGAGGCGTCGCCAAGGACTGCAGGATTCATGGGGGTCCTTCGTGATCCGTGACGGGACGGGCGCCAGGACCGACGTCGGTCCCGCGCGCCGCGAACCTAACGCGCGCGGGCCCTCACCAGAAGCGCATTTGCTGTGAATTAGCGGGAATTCGAATTACTTCACCCCGTACTTCACCCGCTGGCCCGCCCCACCGCCCCGAGGCCGGGGGAGCGTGCCGGGGGCGTGGCCCCGGCACGCCGAGCTCAGAAGGGCCGACGCGCCGTGACCAGGATGCGCGGCGCCTCGTCCACCAGCTCGTTGCCCGTCGCGAAGTGCATGTGCAGCCCGCGCAGCGCCGCCTCGTGCCGGGCGACGGCGGCCGGCGTCAGGTCCGCGAGGTCGGGCACCTGCCACGCCGCGACCCGCAGGTACCAGAGCACGGACGAAAGGTCCTTGAAGGTGCGCGTGCCCGGGTACTCCTTGGCCTCGACGATCTCGAGCCCGGAGGCGACGAGCCCGTCGGAGATCACGTCGATGGTCACGCCGTCCGGGTCCCAGCCGAGCGGCACCCGGAGCGCCCGGTTGAGCGCGATGCCGTCGCGCGTGTCCACCTGCTCGGTGATGAACGTGCCGCCGGGCTCGACCACACGGCCCACCTCGTCGGGGTCGATGGTGCTGAACCGGCTGAGCACCACGCTGAACTGGCCGTCGAAGAAGGGCAGCAGCACGTCACCGGTCCAGGACGGCTCCACCCGGCGCACGTCCACGCCGAGCGGCTCCAGGCGGCGTCGGGCAGTGAGGAAGGCCGGGCCGACCTCCGTGGCGGCGGACGCCGTCGGCAGCGGGCCGAGGCCCGCGAAGAAGTTGCCGTCACCGGTGCCGATGTCGAGCACGGCGCCCCGCGAGGCACGCACGATCTTCTGCGCCAGGGCGGGGTAGTCCCACTTCGGCGTGTCGGTCGTGAGACGGTCGTCGACGGGGGTGGCGTCGAGACCACCGGTGAACAGCGCCGCGGGTGTCGCGGGGATAGCCGGGGCGTTGCGGGCCCATTCGATGTGGTCCTCGAAGGGCGCGTCCGGCGCCGGGGCTGGGGCGATCGAGACGTCAAGCATGTGGGAGATTGTGACGCAAACGGGGGGTAAGGGCTAACACTGGTGCAAACACGACCGGAGGAGTCGTCGTGATGGCAGAACCAATACCCGGGACAACGCTGTCACCAGCAAATACACGTTCTCCACTGCGAGTGGTCGGCTTGATGTCCGGCACATCCCATGACGGGGTCGACGCCGCCGCGTGCGACCTGCGGCTCGCCGGCGACACGCTGCTGCTCACTCCTCTCGGACACCTCTCCCTGCCCTACCCGGCCGGGCTCCGCGCCGAGCTGGTGGCCGCGCTGCCGCCGGCCTCGACCACGGCAGAGGCACTGTGCCGCCTCGACACCGGTGTCGGTCAGACCTTCGCCGACGTCGCGGCGCGCGCCGTCGACGAGCTCTGCGACGGGCGCGCCGACCTGGTCGTCTCGCACGGCCAGACGCTCTTCCACTGGGTGTCGGGCGGCGACGCCGGTGCCGCGGGCCGGGTGCGCGGCACCCTGCAGATCGGCGAACCCGCGTGGATCGCCGAGGCGACCGGACTGCCCGTCGTCTCCGGCCTGCGCACGCGCGACGTCGCCGCGGGCGGGCAGGGCGCCCCGCTGGTCGGGCTGTTCGACGCGCTCTGGCTCGCGGGCCGCCCCGGCACCGCCGTCGCGCTGAACCTGGGCGGCATCGCGAACGTGACAGTGCTGCCGACGGCGGACGTCGCCCCGGTCGCCTTCGACACAGGGCCGGCCTGCGCCCTGCTCGACGCCGCGACCAGGCACGTCACCGGCGGCCGCCTCGCGTTCGACGCCGACGGCGCGCTCGCCGCCCGCGGCGAGGTGCACCCGGACCTCCTGGCGCGGCTGCTCGACGAGCCCTATTACATGCGGCCCGCACCGAAGACGACAGGCAAGGAGCTGTTCCACCTCTCCTATCTGCTGGACCGGGTCGGCCCCACGCCGCCGACGGCGGAGGACCTGCTCGCCACGCTCGTGGCGCTCACCGCCCGCACCGTGGCCGACGCCGTCCGCGACACCGCGACCGAGGTCGTCGCCTCGGGCGGCGGCACGCGCAACCCCGTACTCATGGCGGCGCTGCGCGCCGAGCTGCCGGGCGTCGCCGTCCGGACGTCGGACGACCTGGGCGTGTCGAGCCAGGCCAAGGAGGCCCTGGCGTTCGCGGTGCTGGGCTGGCACACCTGGCACGGGCTGCCCGGTGTGCTGCCCGGGGCGACCGGGGCGCGGCACCCGAGCGTGCTGGGCTCGGTGACGCCGGGGGCGGACGGACGGTACCCGCCGGGGCGGGGCGCGGGGGTGGAGCGGCCGGGGCGGCTGGAGATCGCGCGGTCGGTCTGACCCCACGGAACCGGTGCCCGCCGTGAAGCACATGTGGAAGACGAACGGAACGACCATCTCCACACGATTTCGCGGGGAGAAGTACCCATGCCGGCCGCTCGGGCGGCTGCGAAACCCGGACATGACGAAGGCCCCGACTCGATGAGCCGGGGCCTTGCGTACAACGTGCGCGAGGGGGGAGTTGAACCCCCACGCCCTTTCGGGCACACGGACCTGAACCGTGCGCGTCTGCCTATTCCGCCACTCGCGCGCTGCGAGGAAGACGCTAGCACGGGTCAGAGGCAGATCCCGAATCGAATAACGGTGAAGTGGTTCACGTCCTGGCGCAGGTCTAGTAGCGTGCGGATCCGCCCACGCCTCTCCTCGCCGCGCCACCTGAGGGAAGATCGGAGAAGATCCGCAGGACATCCACAGTATTGGAGTCTGCGGGGACCTACCGGTCTATACGATCTAGGTAGTCTGCCCGGCGCAGACCCTGGAAGGAGGTGGCATGGGCGCCCTGGACCGCTTCGAGAAGAGCGTGGAGCGCATGATGAACAACGCGTTCGCCAAGGTGGGACGTGGCGAAGTGAAACCCGTCGAACTGGCGAGCAGGCTGCGGCGCGAGCTGGACGACCGTGCCGCGGTCGTCGGACGCGACCGTACCGTCGCACCGAACGAGTTCACGATCGAGCTCGCTCCCGACGACTTCGCCCAGATCGAGGCGTGGGGCGCACAGACCCTCGCCGACGAGCTCGCGTCCAACATCACGGCGTACGCCGCGACGCAGCACTATGCGTTCGTCGGCCCCGTGAGCGTGACGTTCGACGAACAGTACGAGCTGGTGCCCGGCCGATTCACCGTGCGCTCGCGCAGCGTGCAGGGAAGTGTGGCCCCGGCTACCTCCGGCGCGCCGACCGGGCGGCACCCGCTCATCGACATCGACGGGCAGCGATACCTGCTCACCGGGCCGGTGACCGTCATCGGGCGTGACGCCGAGGCGGACATCGTGGTGGACGACCCGGGTGTCTCCCGGCGGCACCTCGAGATCCGCGTGACGCCGGACGGCGTCGTCGCGACCGACATGGGCTCGACCAACGGCCTGTACGTCGAGGGCCACCAGGTACCTGCCGCGACTCTGCTCGATGGCAACACGATGACCATCGGCCGTACCCGCATCATGTTCTGGACCGGCAGCGCGTCCGGTGCGGACAACGAGGACTGGTGAAGAATCCGAGATGAGCGAGCTGACGTTCACCCTGCTCCGGCTGGGCTACCTCGTGCTGCTGTGGGTGTTCGTGCTCTCCGCCGTCGCCGTGCTCCGGCGCGACCTGGCAGGACCACGCACCTCCAACAGCCGGCGTCGCCGGCCTGAGCAGGCGGGACCTGCCCCGACGCCGGCTCCCGGTGGCGGCGCGTCCCGCGCGCCCCAGCGCGGTGGCCCCTCGCGGCTCGTCGTCGTGGCCGGTCCCCTGACCGGGACGACCATCCCGCTGACCTCGTCCGGGGTGCTGATCGGTCGCGCACCGAGCTGCACCCTCGTGCTCGACGACGACTACTCGTCGTCGCGTCACGCGCGGATCTTCCCCCAGGGCGGCCAGTGGTTCGTGGAGGACCTCGGTTCCACGAACGGCACCTACATCGGTGAGGAGCGGGTGCAGGGCGTCATCCCCCTCGGTCCAGGTGTGGGCGTGCAGATCGGACAGTCCGTAGTCGAGCTCCAGGGATGACCACCACGTGACCGTGACCTTGCGGTATGCCGCGCGCTCCGACGTCGGCCTCGTCCGCTCCAACAACCAGGACTCCGCGTACGCGGGGCCCAACCTCCTCGTCGTGGCCGACGGGATGGGCGGGCACGCCGGCGGCGACGTCGCGTCCGCCCTGACCATCGCGGCCCTCGTGGGCCTGGACCGGCCCGACCACAGCTCCGAGCAGTCGATGTCCGAGCTCGAGCGCACGATCGACCGTGCCCGGCAGGACCTCGTCGACGCCACCACGGCCGACCCCGACCTGGCCGGCATGGGCACGACCGTCACCGCGCTGCTCAAGTCCGGCAACACGCTCGCGATGGCCCACCTGGGCGACTCGCGCGCCTACCTGCTGCGCGACGGCACCCTGGCGCAGGTCACGGTGGACCACACCTTCGTGCAGCACCTGGTCGACACCGGCCGGATCACCCCGGACGAGGCCGAGAGCCACCCGCAGCGCAACGTCGTCATGCGGGTCCTCGGCGACTTCGACCTGGACCTCACGCCCGACCTCTCGATCCGCGAGGCGGTGCCCGGCGACCGCTGGATGCTGTGCTCCGACGGTCTGTCCGGCTTCGTGCCGGACGACGAGGTCGCCGAGGTCCTCAACACCGTTCCCGAGCCCTACGACGCCGTCGAGCGTCTGGTCTCGATGGCCATGCGCTCGGGCAGCACCGACAACATCACCGTCGTCGTCGCGGACGTGCTGGACGACGCCGCCGCGGCGAGCACCACCGCCACGGTCACCCCGGAGATCGTCGGCTCGGCCGCTCTCGCGGGTGTGACCGCCACGGGCGGCGGCACGCCCTCCGCGAGTGCCGCGCCCCACTCCGACATCGACGGCGACACCGTGACCGGCTTCAGCCGGGGCGGCGCGGTGCCCGGCGGACAGCCGGCTCCGGCGCCCGTGGCGGTGGGCGTGCTGACGGACCCCACGGCCCCGGAAAATCTCGCCGACACGCTCGAGCAGGCCATGATCGCGGGCGGCTCCGACGAGGAGCAGTACCAGCCCGACATCCAGCCGGACGACGGCGAGACCGAGGAGTCCGGCGAGGAGACGCCGGTGCGCAAGAAGCGCGCCTGGCTGACCGTGGTCAGCGTGCTCCTGCTGGTCGTGGGCCTGGGCCTGGCTGGCTGGGGCGGCTACCGCTGGACCCAGATGCAGTACTACGTGGGTGAGTCCGACGGTCAGGTCGCGGTATTCCGCGGCATCCCGGCCACGGCGGGCCCCCTTACCTTCTCCACCGCGGTCGAGCTCACGGGCACCCGCGTCGACGAGCTGCCCGCATTCGTCGCCGACCGGGTGAACGAGACCATCCGCGCCAACTCTCTCGAGGACGCGCGCGGCCGCGCCGAGCGGCTGATCTCCGAGGCCACCCCGGAGACGGAGCCGTCGGCCTCGCCGACGCCGTCGTCCACGCCGACGCCGACCACGAGCGAGGAGCCGGCCGCCGGCTCGTCGCCCAGGTCCACGCCGGACGCGTCGCCCAAGAGCACCGGGGGCAATGGATGAGCATCCTCCAGCCCGAGGAGAAGGCCCCGGCCCGTGTGGCGGAGGCGGTGCTGCTCGTCGTCGCGCTCGCGCTCGGTATGGGCGGCATGTGGATGGTGGGCTACTCGCTCGAGGACGGCCTGCCCGAGGGCTTCTGGACGTACTCGATCGTCCTGACCGCGCTGGCGTTCACCATGCACATCGTGCTGCGCCTGCGTGCGCCGTACGCCGACCAGGTGATCCTGCCCGCGGTGGTGCTGCTGAACAGCGTCAGCATGGCGATGATCCTGCGGCAGGACCTGGTCGGCATCGACGGCGCGAACGCGTCCCGGCACCTGATGTGGACGGCGCTGGGCATCATCGTGGCGGCTGTCGCCCTCTTCGTGATCCGCGACCACCGCAGCATGCGCCGCCTGACCTACACGGCGATGATCGTCGGCATCGTGCTGGTGGTCCTGCCCCTGATCCCGGGGCTGGGCAAGGAGATCAACGGCGCCCAGATCTGGATCTTCATCGGTCCGTTCTCCCTGCAGCCCGCCGAGTTCGCCAAGATCGCGTTCGCCGTGTTCTTCGCGGGCTACCTGGTCGCGAACCGCGACACCCTTGCCCTGGCCGGCAAGAAGTTCCTGGGCCTGCAGCTGCCCCGCCTGCGCGACCTTGGCCCCATCCTCATCGTCTGGGCCGTGTCGCTGGCGGTCCTCATCGGCGAGAAGGACCTCGGTACCTCGCTGCTGTTCTTCGGCCTGTTCGTCGGCATGCTGTACCTCGCCACGGACCGCGTGGGCTGGATCGTCATCGGCCTCGTGATGTTCGCCGGCGGCGCCGTCGTGGCCTGGTCCATCTTCAGCCACGTCCAGCTCCGCGTGAACATCTGGCTGGACGCGCTCAATCCCGATCTCATCGAAGGGCCGTCCTTCCAGCTGGTCCAGGGCCTGTTCGCCATGGCCTACGGCGGCATGTTCGGCGCCGGCTGGGGCGGCGGCTACCCCGAGTACGTGCCGTTCGCCTTCTCCGACTTCATCTACGCCGCCCTGGGCGAGGAGCTCGGCCTCACCGGCCTGCTCGCGATCCTGCTGATCTACCTGGTGATCGTGCAGCGCGGCCTGCGGCACGCGGTGGGCGTACGGGACGGCTTCGGCAAGCTGCTCGCCGGCGGCCTCGCGTTCGTGATGGCCCTGCAGCTCTTCGTCGTGGTGGGCGGCATCACCCGCCTCATCCCGCTCACAGGCCTGACCCTGCCGTTCATGGCGCAGGGCGGATCCTCCCTGCTCGCGAACTGGATTGTCATCGCCCTCATGCTGCGTATCTCCGACGCCGCCCGCCGCCCCTCGGCCCTGCCCACCCGCGGCGCGCTGGCCGAGCCGGCGCCCGCAGCCGTCTCCAACGGTGGTGCCATCGAGGTGGGTGGCCCCGGCGCGCAACCGGTGCAGGCGGAGACCGAGGCCGGCGCCGGCCGCAACTCGACACCTGACGACGCGACCCAGATCGTCCGGGGGGTAGACCTGTGAACGCGACCCTGCGCCGCCTGTCGACCGTCGTCATGGTGATGTTCCTGGCCCTGATGGTCTCGACCACCTGGATCCAGTTCGTCTCGGCGGAGAGCCTGAACGACCATCCCCGCAACGTGCGCGGCACCTACAGCTCGCTCTCCCGCGACCGCGGCCCCATCGTGGTCAAGGGCGGGGAGGCGATCGCCACCTCCGTCCCCGTGGACGACAACTACAAGTACCAGCGCACCTACTCGGACGGCGACGCCGATGCCGCCCGCGTGTACGCGCCGATCACCGGCTACTACTCCGTCGTCGGCACGATCAGCGGCATGGAGCGGTACGCGAACAGCTACCTGGCGGGCGAGGACGACTCGCTGTGGCTCGACCGGCTGCAGAACCTCATCACCGGTGAGGAGGCGCAGGGTTCCTCGGTCGAGCTGACCATCGACCCCAAGGTCCAGAAGGCCGCCTGGGACGCCCTCGGGGACTACACCGGTGCCGCGGTCGCCATCGACCCGAAGACCGGCGCCATCCTCGCGATGGTCTCCAAGCCGTCGTACGACCCGAACCCGCTCGCCTCGCACGACAACGATGCGGCTACGGCGGCCGCGACGAAGGCCATCAACGCCAAGCCGCAGGTCAACTCCGAGGACAACGAGGAGCGGTACAGCGTCTACGGGCCGACGATCAACCGCACGATCAACGCCACGTTCCCGCCGGGATCGACGTTCAAGCTGCTCACGGCGGCCGCGGCCATGGAGTACGACGGCGTGACCCCGGACACGAAGATCCCGGCGCCGAACACGTACACCCTGCCGGGCACCTCGACGGACGTGGGGAACTTCGGCGGCTTCCCGTGCGCCGGCTCGCAGCAGATGACGCTCCTGGAGGCGCTGGAGATCTCCTGCAACACCGCGTTCCTCAACCTGGCCGACGAGGTCGGCAAGGACGGCATGCAGAAGATGTTCCAGGAGTTCGGGTTCACCGACTCGATCGAGGTCCCGATGACCACCTCGATCGGCGCCTACCCTGGCCTGATCGGGGGCGAGGACGACGACGACTCGGCCGCTCGCATCGCGCTCTCCGGCATCGGCCAGGGCAGCGTCCGCATGACGCCGCTCCAGGTCGCCATGATCTCGGCCGCCATCGCGAACGACGGCGACCTCATGGAGCCGTACCTCATCCAGAGCGTGCGGGACAGCGACCTCGAGCTCGTGAGCCAGACCAAGCCGAGCCGCTACAAGAGCCCGTTCTCGTCGTCCACGGCCGACGGGCTGACCAAGATGATGGAGGCCGTGGTCAACAACGGCTCGGGCAAGGGGGCGCAGATCCCCGGCGTGGCAGTGGCCGGCAAGACCGGCACGGCGCAGGACGATCCGCGGTCGCCCTCCCTGTGGTTCACCTCGTTCGCCCCGGCCGACGACCCGCAGGTCGCGGTGGCGGTGGTCCTGGAGAACGAGGGCCAGTCCACCAACGAGACCACGGGTGGCGCCCTCGCCAGCCCGATCGCCAAGCAGATCATGCAGGCGGCGATCTCGAAATGAGACCGGTCGAGGGTCTGTCGCTGGGCGATCGCTACAAGCTGGTGCGGCGCATCGCCATGGGCGGCATGGGCGAGGTCTGGGTAGCGCGCGACGAGAAGCTCGCGCGCGAGATCGCCGTGAAGGTGCTCCGTGAGGAGTACACGGGCAACGAGGACTTCCTCCGTCGCCTGCGCACGGAGGCCCGGAACTCGTCGACCCTCGTGCACCCGAACATCGCGCAGATGTTCGACTACGGCGAGGAGAACGGCGCCGGCTACCTCGTCATGGAGCTGGTCCTGGGCGAGCCCCTCGCCGACCTGCTCGAGCGGGAGCCGGTGCTCCAGCCCGCCCGGCTGCTGCCGATCCTGGCGCAGACGGCGCGCGGGCTGCACGCCGCGCACCTCGCCGGCGTCGTGCACCGTGACGTCAAGCCCGGCAACATCCTGCTGGAGCACTCCGGCACGGTGAAGATCACCGACTTCGGCGTCTCGGTGGCGCAGAACCAGGTGCCCATGACGGCCACGGGCATGGTCATGGGCACGGCGCAGTACCTGTCGCCGGAGCAGGCCGTGGGCCAGTCGGCCACGGGTGCCTCGGACATCTACGCGCTCGGCGTGGTCGCGTACGAGGCGACCGCGGGCCGACGCCCCTTCACCGGCCGGACGCCGGTCGACATCGCGATCGCGCACGTCAACGCCCCGATGCCGCTGCTCCCGACCTCGGTGCACCCCGGGCTCGCCGAGACCATCACGCAGATGCTGGAGAAGGACCCGGCCCAGCGCATCGCCTCGGCCGACCAGCTCGCGCGGCACCTCGACGTGCTCGCCGCGGAGATCGCCGAGGACCCGTTCGGCAGCTCGCGCTACGCGCGGCGCACGCGCCGGGACAGCCAGAACTCCGGCGGGCAGCGCTCTGCCAACGGCCGGTCCTCCGCGCCGCAGCCCGGTCCCTCGCACGCCCGCGGCCGCCAGACGCCCTTCGGCCCGACCAGCGGCGGGCGGCACACGACCGTGGCAAATGCCCAGTCCGCGCCGCCCCAGCCGGCGCCCGGTCCGGCGGCGCCGCCCAGCACCTACAGCCCGGGCACGCCGGCCGGCGGCTACGGCTCGGGCGCGCAGTCGGGCGGCTACGGCACGGGTACCCCGGCCGGCGGCTACGGCTCCGGCCCCTTCGGCTCGGGCTCGTACGGCTCGGACTCGGCCGGGTACGGCACGACGTCCGGCGCCTACGGGACCGACGCCTACGGCCGCCCCTACGCACCAGGTCAGGGCGGCGCCCCGGCGGGCGGTCCCGGTTCAGGGGCGTACGGCACGGACTCCGCCGGGTACGGCACGGACTCCGCGGGCTACGGCACCACGTCGGGCTCCTACGGGTCGGACGCCTACGGCCGCCCGACAGCGCCCGGCTACGTACCACCGCCGGCGGCCGGGAACGGCACCGCGCGCTCCTATCCGTCGCGCCGCGACCTGCACTCGACACGCCAGGACGGGCGAAGGGTCCCCCAGCAGGGCCGCTCGGGAGGGCACCCTGGTAAGGGACGGCGCAGCCTGTCGTCCGACATCCAGGGCTGGGTGAACGGGATCGAGGATCGTCTGGGGGTGCGTGTGTCCTGGCCACTGGTCGCGCTCGTCGCGCTGCTGCTCGTGGTCCTCGTCATCACGCTGATCACCGGGGGCGGCAACGACGGCGCTCTGGGGGAGCCGTGGGGTTCCTCCGAAATCTACGCTGAAACGCTGAATCCCCCGGCAGCGGCCGGACTGGCCGCTTCTGGGATGATGCTCCTCAACGAGTCGTATGCCCTGAGGCCGACGGCCATGACATCAAAGGACCTATGAGTGGTGGAGAACACGCCCCGCGTACTCGCCGGCCGTTATGAGGTCGGCGAGCTCGTCGGCCGTGGCGGCATGGCCGAGGTGCACATCGGCCACGACACCCGCCTCGGGCGTACCGTCGCGATCAAGGTGCTCCGTTCCGACCTGGCACGCGACCCGTCGTTCCTCACGCGCTTCCGGCGTGAGGCGCAGTCGGCTGCCGCGCTGAACCACCCCGCCGTCGTCGCCGTGTACGACACCGGCGAGGACATCCACCAGAACGCCGCCGGCGAGGACGTGCACGTGCCGTTCATCGTCATGGAGTACGTCGAGGGACACACGGTCCGCGACATCCTGACCGACGGCTCGGCCGTGCCGATCGAGGAGGCCGTGGAGATCACGGTCGGCGTGCTGAGCGCGCTGGAGTACTCCCACCACGCGGGCATCGTGCACCGCGACATCAAGCCCGCGAACGTGATGATCACGCCCACGGGCGCGGTCAAGGTGATGGACTTCGGCATCGCCCGGGCCATGGCCGACTCCGCCGCGACCATGACGCAGACGAACGCCGTGATCGGCACCGCGCAGTACCTCTCCCCGGAGCAGGCGCGCGGCGAGCAGGTGGACACGCGGTCCGACCTGTACTCCACCGGCTGCATGCTGTTCGAGCTGCTCACGGGGCGCCCGCCGTTCCAGGGCGACTCGCCGGTCGCCGTCGCCTACCAGCACGTGGGCCAGGAGCCGCAGCGGCCGTCGGAGGTCGCCACCGACGTCCCCGAGGTGCTCGACCGCATCACCCTCAAGGCCCTCACCAAGGACCGCGACCACCGGTACAGCACGGCGGCGGAGTTCCGCCGCGACCTGGAGGCCGCGATGCGCGGCGGCCAGGTCACCGCACCCATGGTCGGCGCCGCGATGATGGGCGCGACCCAGGTAGGGGGCCAGCCCGCGTACGGGGCCACGCAGGTCATGACGCCGGGCCAGGGCAACTGGGGTCAGACGACGGCGCAGCAGAGCCCCGTCACGCCGGGCAACGGCTACCCGGGCCCGCAGACCCGCAGCGGCCAGCGCGAGCCCGAGAAGAAGAGCAAGGCGCTGATGTGGTGGCTGCTCGGGATCGCCCTGGCGGCGGTCGCGGCCATCGTCATCGCCATGGTCATCAACGGCGGCGGCGAGGAGGAGCCGACGGCGGTCGCCGTGCCCAGCATCGCGGAGGGCATCACCGCGGACGAGGCGAAGGCGCAGATCGAGGCCGCCGGCCTGACGTTCCAGCAGGCCATCGACGAGGACTCCGACCTCGACCAGGGCATGACCACCGGCAAGACCGACCCGGGTGTAGGCACGGAGGTCGAGCCCGACTCGACCGTCACCGTGTACGTCGCGGGCGCCCCGGGCGAGGTCAACATGCCCGCGCTGAAGAACCTGTCCGAGGCCGACGCCAGGGCCAAGCTCGAGGAGCTGAACCTCACGGTCAGCGGCACCGAGACGGAGAACAGCGCGGACGTCAGCCAGGGCCAGGTCACCAAGAGCGAGCCGAGCGCCGGTCAGCCCGTGCAGGAGGGGTCGGACGTCGTCCTGTACCTCTCGACCGGCCAGGTCACCGTTCCCGACCTCACCGGCCAGTCGCGTGAGGCCGCCGAGCAGCAGCTCAAGGCCATCGGTCTGAGCTACGAGTTCAAGGAAGAGCCGAGCGAGAACGTCTCCGAGGGGCTGGTGGTGCGCACCGACCCCAAGGGTGACGTCGACCAGAGGTCCTTCGTCACCGTCTACCTCGCCAGCGCTCCGGAGCCCAAGGAGACCACGGTCCCGGCGGATCTCCGGGGCAAGACGCTCGAGGAGGCGCAGGTCGCGTGCACCGGCGTGCAGATCACCTGCGACAAGACCTCCGAGGAACCCTCGGACATCTTCCCGGCGGGCCAGGTCATCAGCTCCGACCCGGAGCCCGGTTCCACCGTGGACATCGGCGCGTACATCAACCTCGTGATCTCGACCGGCCCGGAGGGCGGCGGCGAGGGCGACGGCGAGGACATCATCCCGTAAGGCGCGCGGCCCTGACCGGTCTCCCGGTCAGGGCCGCAGCACCACATGGCGTCGCAGGTCAGGAGATGACCAGCGGCGCCATTCCCGTTGCCCGCTCGACGGCGCCGTCGAGCCCGCACATCTCGAGCCAGTTGGCCAGCAGCCGGTGCCCGCCCTCGGTGAGCACCGACTCGGGGTGGAACTGGACGCCGTGCAGCGGCAGCTCGCGGTGCTGCAGCCCCATGATGATGCCCGAGTCGGTGGTGCCGGTGACCTCGAGCTCGGCCGGGACGCTGTCCGGCGTCACCGCCAGCGAGTGGTAGCGCGTCGCGGTGAACGGCGTGGGCAGGCCGGCGAGCACGCTCGGCTGCGCCAGGTCGCCGGCCGCCGCGAACACCTGGCTCGTCTTGCCGTGCATGAGCTCGGGTGCGTGCGTTACATTGCCGCCGAACACCTCGGCCAGCGCCTGGTGGCCGAGGCACACGCCGAGCATCGGGGTACGGGACCGGGCACAGGCGCGGATCACGTCCTCAGAGGCCCCGGCCTCCGCCGGCGTACCCGGCCCGGGGGAGACGAGCACGCCGTCATAGGGCACGGGCGCGCCGTCGTCGCCGTCGTACCAGTAGCGGCCGTCGGCGTCGGGCGATGGCACGGCGTCGTTCCGGACCACCACGGTCCGGGCGCCGATCTGGTCGAGGTAGCCGACGATCGTGTAGACGAACGAGTCGTAGTTGTCGACGACGAGGATGCGCGTCATGGCCACATGCTACGGCCCGGACCGCTACTCGCCCACGGTCGTGTCGTTGAACGGCATGTAGTCGCTCAGCCACGGGAAGAACTGGGTGAAGCACACCGCGATCACGCCGAACGCCAGCACGAGGCAGACCAGGAACTTGAACCAACCGGGGCCGGGGATGGCCCGCCACAGCAGCCCGTACATCAGCTGATCAGCTCCTTCGGCTTGCCCTCGCCCACGGGGGACCAGTACTCGAGCTCACCGTGCACGATGTACCGCTCGGTCGCGGAGAACATCGGGTGGCACGAGGTCAGCGTGATGAACCGCTTGGTGAGCTCGGGCATCGGCTCGTCCTTGGTGACACCCGGGACGGGCGCGATGACCTCGACGTTCTGCGGGTAGACGATCTTCGACTCGGTGACCTTGTACACGTACCAGGTGTCCTCGGTACGGACCACCAGGGCGTCGCCGTTCTTGAGCTCCGCGATCTGGTTGAACGGCTTGCCGTACGTGGTGCGGTGCGCGGCGAGAGCAAAGTTGCCCAGGTCGCCCGGCATCGCGGTGTCCACGTAGTGCCCGATGCCGATGGTGTCGAGCACCGTGGCCTTGTCCGTGCCCTCTGCGACCGGCTTGACGTAGTCGTCGCCGAACCGCGGGATGTACATCTGCGCGAACAGGGTGCCGGCCTCCGGCGGCTCCTCCATCACCGGCGGCGGCCCGTGGTTCTCGACGGCGGCCTTGGGGCCGGTCGGAGCGGCCTCCCAGTCCATGCCGGCGATGATCTCGCTCTGGGCGCGTGCGCCCTCGACGTCGGTCCACCAGAGCTGCCACACCACGAACAGCCCGAGCACCAGCCCCGCCGTCACGAGGAGCTCGCCCATCACGCCGATGAGCCAGGCGACAGGCCGCATGGGACCGCCCGACGACCGGGGTCGCCGGGCGTTGCGGGGCCCCATGCCGGACGGACCGCGCTGGTACGCGATGGGGAACACCTCCTGGGGCAGGGGCACGTTGTGACCGGCCTGCGCGTGGGTCATCCAAAGACCTCCGTACCATCGGGAACCGTCGCGTACTGCAGACCGCCGCCGTCATACGCGGGGAGGTCCAGGTGGTCGCTACGTCGCACGTCCCACCCCAGGTGTACCCAGTCCACGTACTCGAGGTACGTCTGCACACCCTCGGATCGGTCGAGCGACGCCTCCATCTTCGCCGGGTCTCCCACAGCCGTCACCTTGTACGGTGGTGAGAAGACCTTTCCGTGCAGCAGCAGGATGTTTCCGGAGCACCGGAACGCCGACGTCGACGTCACGCGCTCGCCCTGGAGGGTCATCGCCTCGGCGCCGCCGCTCCACAGCGCGTTGATCACGTGCTGGAGGTCCTGCTGGTGCACGACGAGGTCGTCCGGCTGCGGCTCCACGCCCCCCGGGCCCGCACCGACCGAGGTGGACGGGGCGTCGTCGAGGGTCACGGTCAGGCCGGCGCCCTGCACCGGCACGGTCCCGGAGACCACGCCCTCGCGCCGGCTCAGGTCGTCGTCGAGCGTCGGGACGGTGGTGCCGGCGCGGGCGCTCAACGTCTCGATCTCGCGGTCCAGCACGGCGCTGCGGTCGGTGAGGTCCTGGACCCGGTCGGTCTCCGTGTCCACGAGCTGCGCCAGGTCCTGCGGGTCGCGGTTGCCCGCGCCGCCGCCGTCGGCCAGGCGGGCGCTGGCGCTGAACATGAGGCCGGCCAGCACGGCGACGGCACCCACGCTCAGCCAGGAGCGCCAGCGCGCGTGCGTGAGTGCACCAAGGAAGCCTCCCGCGCCGCCCTTGGGCGACGGCACGGAGGTCGGCTCAGGTCCGGTCACACGCGTCCCTCCTGCAACATTCGACAAACCCGCGGACGCGTCTGGTCACGACTCGGGCTGTCGACCACTACGCTAGTCCACGAGCAAGCAGACGTCGGCTCGGCACACCCGTCGGGCAGACCCCCCAGGACAGGAGCCCGCCTCGTGCCCGAGTCGAAGTCCCGCAACAAGAAGAAGGCCACGCCCAAGGCCGCCAAGGCCGAGGCCAAGGTCGCGCTGCCCGGTGAGGCGGTCAACCCGCGTTGGCTCGCCCCCGTCATGGTCGGCCTCATGGTCCTCGGTCTCGCGTGGATCGTGACGTACTACCTGACGAGCGCCGACCTCGCGCTGCCGATCCCGCCGATCGGCCAGTGGAACCTTGCGGTCGGCTTCGGCCTGATCATCGTGGGTTTCGGACTCACCACGCGCTGGCGCTGAACACAGCGGCTCCGCGGCCGCACAGAGGCGGCCGCGGAGCTGTGTACCCATTTATCCACAGCTGTGGGTAAAGCTGGGGAAAAGAGAGCGGTGATACACCGCCAGCTGCTCCGTCCGCCTGTTCACAGGAGGCCGACGGAGCTGTAGCGCCACACCGCGAGACCGATGAGCACGGCGATGCCGACCACCGGGACCAGCCAGCCGACGAGGTCGCGGCGCTCCTTGGGCGCGTACGCGTAGGCGGTCGCCACGAGCGCACCGGTGACGAGGCCGCCGAGGTGCGCCTGCCACGCGATGTTCGGCACCCAGAACCCGATGGCGCCGTTGATCGCGAGCAGGACGAGCACCTGACCCATGCTGCGGCCGAGCCTGCGCATGACCGGGAGCATGGCCCCGAACAGGCCGAAAACCATCCCGGACGCGCCCACGACGGGCGTGAACCAGGCGCCCGACGTCGACGGGTCGCCCGCGAGGAGCAGCACGCCGACCGAGCCGCCCACGGCGGACAGCAGGCACAGGATGACGAACCGCGCCCGGCCGAGCAGCGGCTCGAGGAACTGGCCGGTTATCCACAGCGCGTACATGTTGAACAGGATGTGCAGCGGCGACGTGGAGTGCAGGAACGACGCCGTGAGGAAGCGCCACGGCTCCATGGCGCCTTGCCAGGGCAAGAACCACAGCGCCTGCGTCCACACACCTCCCGTCACCAGCTGCAGCACCCAGCTCACCACGCAGATGCCGATGATCGTGAGCGTGACGACCGGCCGGCCGTTCGCCGTGGCGGTGGCCGTGCCGCCGAAGACCGTCCGGATGCGCGGTGCGGCGCGCTTCGACTCGCGGACGCAGTCGACGCACTGGATGCCGACCGCGGCCGGCCGCTGGCACTCGGGACACGTCGGCCGGCCACAGCGCTGGCAGCGCACGTAGGACACCCGGTCGGGGTGTCGCGGGCAGACGGGAGCCTCGGCCTCGGTCGGCTCCTCGGCGGCCGGGTCGTTCATCGCGATACGTCCTCAGTCCCCTCGGTCATCGGTGCTCAGGTCGTGCGGGTCCGGTCCGACGGCGCCGGCGCGCCCCCGTGGCTCAGGGCTCGATGGTGACGGACTCGATCGTGATGTCGTCGACGGGGCGGTCGCCGGGACGCGTACGCGTCTTGCCGACCTGGTCGACGACGGCACGCGACTCGTCGTCCGCGACCTTGCCGAAGATCGTGTGCTTGCCGTTCAGCCACGGGGTCTCCGCGGTGGTGAGGAAGAACTGGGATCCGTTGGTGCCCTCGATCTCGCCGGTGACCGGGTTCCGGCGCTTGCCGGCGTTGGCCATCGCGAGGATGTACTTCTCGTTGAACTGGAGCTCCGGGTGGATCTCGTCGTTGAACGTGTACCCCGGGCCGCCGGTTCCCGTCCCGAGCGGGCAGCCGCCCTGGATCATGAAGTCGTCGATGACGCGGTGGAAGATCAGGCCGTCGTAGAACGGGTCCTTGCGCTCCTCGCCCGTCCGCGGGTCCGTCCAGGCCTTCTCACCCGTCGCGAGGCCGACGAAGTTCTCGACAGTCTTGGGCGCGTGGTTCGGGAAGAGCTCGATGCGGATGTCACCGGAGGTGGTGTGCAGGATTGCGAACATGTATCAATCCTCCCACGGAGCGGCCCGCAGGTGCTGCAGCGGCGCCGCCCGCCCTCGCCAGTAACGTCAGGCGATGGCAGAGTGGCACCTTGAGGAGTATTGAACAGTTCGGGGGGAGTTACATGACCCGCAAGAAGGTGACCGACTACGTGGACACGAGCAAGATCGACACCGAGAAGGTCAAGGAGAAGGCCGCGGAGGCCACAGCTCTGCTTTCCGACGTCAGCTCCAAGGCCGCGACACAGGCCGGGTCGTTCGCGGCCCAGGCCAAGGACCGGGCCTCGAACGCGAAGGACTGGGCCCAGCCCCGCGTGCACGACTTCATCGCGTGGCTGACACCACGCGCGGAGAAGGCCTGGCAGGACAGCGTCCAGGCCGCCGCGCCCCAGGTCGAGAAGGCGGCCGGCAAGGCCGCGCCGCTCATCGACTCCGCACACGACAAGCTCGTGGACGACCTGCTCCCGAAGATGGTCTCCGCGTTCAACGCCGCTGCGGACAACGCCGCGGCAGCACAGGGCAAGGCCTCGCTCGCCGCGACCGTCACGGACGCGGCGGACAAGGCGAGCAAGAAGTCCCGGAAGGGCTGGCTCATCGCGCTGGCCGCAGGCGGCGCGGCCGTCGCGGGCTACGTGTTCTGGAAGCGCGCGCAGCCGCAGACCGACCCGTGGGCCGAGCCCTGGGAGCAGAGCTCGGGAGCGGACTACTCCGACGGCGCCGCCAAGCACTCCTCCGGCGCAGGTTCCGCCATGGCCAAGGGCCGCGAGGCCGGGGCCAAGGCCGCGCAGACGGCCAAGGACCTCGGTGCCCGGGCCTACTCGGCCGCGAGCCCCGCGTTCGAGGCGGCGAAGGAGAAGGCCGGCCCGGTGCTCGAGAAGGCCGCACCGGTGATCGACGCCGCCAAGGAGAAGGCCGCACCCGTGATCGACGCGGCCAGGTCGACGGCGCAGAAGGCCAGCAGCGCGGTGTCCGACGCCGCGCAGAAGGCCGGCATCAGCAGCTCCGACAGCGCTGCCGACGCACCGTCGGCAACCCCGGAGCCGGAGGACGCCGCGCCGACCCCGCCGGTCGTGGACGAGCCCGTCGTGGACAAGGTTCCGCCGGGGGAGAACAAGCAGGGGAGCTGACCTCAGGTCGCTGTCCGAACTCCAGGAGGGGCCCGCCGAGTCGGGCCGGCCCCCCCGTGGGGCGCGAACCCCCCGTGCCGGGCGGCAGCCCCCCCAACGCGGGGCGGCGCCCCCCCACCGGTGGAGCGGGGGGAAAACCAC